>JACDQN010000257.1 GCA_015657575.1 Sphingopyxis sp. | reverse complement strand
GCGGTCACCAATGCGGTCGGCAATGTCCTGGGCATCGCGATGGCGCCGCCGCCGGCACGCGGCATGACCGGCAGCAAACAGGCCTATGACCTGTTTCTGCAAGGCCGGTCGTTGAGCGCGCGGGTGTTTGGCGACGGGCTGTTGGAGACGGCCGTCGATCTGCTCGAACAGGCCGTCGCGCTCGACCCGCAGTTTGCCGAGGCCTGGGTCGCGCTGGCCGAGGCGCACCAACTGATCGCGGTCTACACCCCCTGCCTCGATCGTCGCGCAGCATCGGAACGCATGGCCGATTGCGCGCGCACTGCGATCGGACTCGCCCCCGGCCTTGGCTACGCCTATTCGCTGCTCGGCGTTCACCGGTGGACGCAGAACGATGTCGTTGGCGCACTCGATCTGGCGTTCCAGGGCTATCGTCTCGAACCGAACAATCCGGCGGTCTGCATGCGCCTGGGTTCGTTCCTGCTCTATTGCGGACGCACCACCGAGGCGATGCAATATGTCGAAGCGGCGATCGATCAGGACCCGGTCGATGGCAGGAAGTTCAACCTGCGATCGGTCGGCCGGTTCAACCTGGGGGATATCGACGGAGCGAGTCGAGGCGGGGCAGCGCATGGTCGACCTGGGTTTCCGTCGATGTGGCTCGCGGTGGCCACCGCCGCATCGGGGCAGCACGATCTGGCGATCGAGCAATATCAGCAAACCCGCATGCTGCTGAACAAGGTCATTTTCCCGCCGGCAGGGACCGATCCGATGCCCCCTGCGATGATGGAGGCCTATTGGCACGTCGCGGCGCACGGTGTGTGCAGCGGACGCGAGGAGGATCGCGCGACCTATTGCGCGATGCTCGACATGATGCGCACGCAATTGCACGACCCGGCCGACGCCTCGATTGTCTTGCCCGCGATCTTCATGGGCTACCCCGAACGGCTGTTCGAGGCGGTGAGCCATGCAATCACGCCCGCGAATACCCTCTGCCTGCTGTCGATCTGGGCCGATATCGATCCGATTCGCCGGATCTGGCAGCATCCCGAATTCATCCCATTTGCCCAGCGCATCGGCCTGGCGGCCGCGTGGGACAAATATGGCTGGCCCGACGTCCTCCCTGCGCCCAGCAATCGTGTGGAGACACCACCCCTCTTGCCGAATTGACGCGCGCTTGACGCTTTATTGACGATGGGCCGATTGACGGCTGACGCTACGGAAATGCAAAGTCCGCAGCGGGCATAGCAGACATTTTCGCGGCGCATGGCGCGGGCCGGTTACCCCGGCTCCGGCGACGGGAAACCTGTGTATGCGCCGGGGAGCATGTCATGGCCGCGAACCACAGGCACGTATCGGCAATCGGACGGTCCGCAATGGGCAAGGCGTTCTGGCGCATCCTGCCGCTGATCCTGATCGCCTATCTCTTTGCCTATATGGACCGGGTCAACGTCAGCTTCGCGGCGACGCAGATGAACGAGGATCTGCGGTTCAGCGCCACGATCTACGGACTGGGCGGCGGCCTGTTCTTCCTGGGCTATGCGCTGTTCGAAATCCCGTCGAACCTGATGCTCGTCCGCTTTGGCGCGCGCCGATGGATTGCGCGGATCATGATCACGTGGGGACTGCTGTCGGCCGGAATGATGTTCGTCGCGACACCGATGCAATTTTATGCGCTCCGCTTCCTGCTCGGCGTGGCGGAGGCCGGCTTCTACCCCGGCGTCATCTTCTATTTTTCCGGCTGGTTTCCGCCCTGCCACCGCAGCCGCGCGGTCAGCCGTTTCTTCATCGCTTCGCCGTTGGCGTCGGTCGCGATGGGGGGCATGTCGGGATGGCTGCTCGCGCTCGACGGCACCGGTGGGCTGCACGGCTGGCAATGGCTGTTCCTGGTCCAGGGCCTGCCGACCGTGGTGTTCGGGCTGGTGGTGCTGCGCTATCTGCCCGACGCCCCGGCGACGTCCGCCTGGCTCACAGCCGACGAAAAGGCGTGGATCGAGACCGAGCTGGCGCGCGAACAGGCGCGGATCGGCGCCCCCGCCCGCCACGATGTGCTGGGCGCCTTTCGCAATCCGCGCGTGCTGCTGCTCGGCGCGATCGGCTTTCTGCTGATCGCCGTCATCACGACGGTCATCCTCAATGCGCCGCTGATCCTGCTAGAGGCGACGGCACTCGATCCCAAGTCGATCGGCTATCTGGTCGCGCTCGGCGGTCTTTTGGGGGCCGCGGCGATCCTTGTCCTTGGCAATCATGCCGACCGGAACGGCGACCGCTGGGGTGCGGCCTTCCGGTGCGGGATCGTCCTCGCCGCCGCGGTGCTGATCATGGGGCTGTCGCCGTCTCCGCTGCTGACTTGCATCGCCTATCTCGCCTTCGCGACCGTGTGCTTCGCGATCCCGATGCTGACATCGTCGGGCTGGGCCGAGGCGCTGCACGTACGCGAACTCGCGGTCGGGGCGGCCGCCATCAACACGCTGTCGCAGATCGGCGCCTTCCTCGCGCCCTATGGCTGGGGTGCGGCGAAGGATGCGACGGGCAGCTTCGAACTCGCGCTCGTCGCTTTTTCGGTCATCGCGTTGCTGATGTCGGCGCTGATCCTGGTGCTGCGCCACCGGCTGCGCGGACACAGCGCGCCCGCCGACGCCGTGCCGGCCTAGTTTTTTTTGCAGACGCCCGCCCGATCCCGGACGGGAAGATTGGAGGGAAGAGACGATGACGAAGATGAAAACATTGTTCGCCGGGGCTGCGATACTGATCGCCGCCGCGCAGGCCGCGCCCGCGATGGCGCAGGAATCGAGCTACAAGCCGGGCACGGTTTGGAATGCAGGCCGGATCGACGTGCTGCCCGGCCAGTTCGAAAACTATATGGACTGGCTCGCCACCAGCTGGAAAAAGATTCAGGAACTGGGCAAGGCCGAAGGCATTGTCGTGGACTATCATGTGCTTGCGACCAACAACGCGCGAGCCGGTGAGCCTGACCTGATCCTGATCGTCGAATATAAGGACTATCTGACGACCGCGCAGCAGGAAGCCTTCAACAAGAAGGTCAATGCCATGCTGTCGCAGACCGACCGCACCGCCGGCACCGCCAGCGCGGAACGCGGCAAGATGCGCGAGCAACTCGGCAGCATCGAATATCAGGAACTGATCCTGAAATAGGCGGGCCGGTGCGGAGACACGGCAGGCGACGCGTCAATCCCGCGCCGCCGGCCGCGCTCCGCTTCGCCGCCATTTGAAAGGGGTGGTGATGGCATCTATCCACGACATCGCCCGCGATTTTACGGCACTGCTGCGCGACGGTGCGTTCGAAACCGCCGGGGACCGTTACTGGTCGCCGGACGTGACCAGCATCGAACCCACGACTTTACCCGGCGGCATCAGCACGGCGGTGTCGGGGATCGACGCGACGCGGATCAAGCGCACCGCCCGCTTCGGCGGCGCCCGGATCGACGAGATCGGCATCGACGGCCCCTTCGTCACCGGCGACCAGTTCGCGCTGTTTCTCGACATGGTGCTCGTCGATCCGGCGAGCGGCGAACGCCAGCCCTTCACCGAAATCGCCCTGTACACCGTGCGCGGCGGTCAGATCACCGAGGAGCGATATTTTTATGACTGACACCCAATTCTCGCGCCGGGCCTTCGGCGGCTCGGTCCTCGCGCTGGCGGCGATAACGGCTTCCAGAGCTGGAGCTGCCGAGCTTGACCCAACGCCGTTCCAGACGATCGGTCCCTTCTATCCGGTTCAGCGGCTTGCGGAGGAAGACGCCGACCTGACCTGGATCAAGGGGCACAAGAAACGCGCGGAGGGCCATGTCATTCAGGTGACGGGGCGCGTGCTCGATCGTTTCGGCCATCCGGTCAGCGGCGCGCGGCTCGAAATCTGGCAGTGCAATTCGCTCGGTCGCTATGCGCATCCGAACGACAGTGCCGCGAACCCGCTCGATCCCGACTTTCAGGGCTTCGCTTCGATCCGGACGGGCGCGCGGGGCGAGTGGCGGATCACGACGATCAAGCCCGCCGCCTATGATTCGCCGATCGGCCGCCGAACCCCGCATATCCACTTCGATGTGAGGAGCAGACACCAGCGCCTGATTACCCAGATGTATTTCTCCGACGATGATGCGTCGAACAGCAAGGACGCCCTGTATCGGGATCTGGGTGGCAGCGCCGAGCGCGCCGTTGCCGGACTCGGCGCACCCGGCCATTATGGCTGGGACATCGTCCTGATGGACGACGGACGGTGACCGCTGCGGCGCTCGCACCGGCTGGCGGGCTTCAGATGCCCCTGGGCATCGCCCTTACACGGGCAATGCGCGTCAGAATGTGACTGAATCGGGCGGCGTCCTACGGAAGCGCGACTTGGTGGCTTCGAATTACGGCGCCTAGTTTTACCTCGAGGCAGTCTGGAACGCTTGGAATCTATATGGTTTCACCTGTATAGACGGGTGATGGATCTTACCCCTCGACTGAATTCGAACATCGCCCAGCGGTCTGCCGACGGCGTTTTATCGGATGCCCCACCGCGTTACGCAGCGATCAAGCAGAGCATCCATGATGCCATCCGCGACGGTCGTCTGAAACCGGGCGACCGAGTGCCGTCAGAGGCGGAACTCGTCGGACAGTTCGATGTCTCGCGCATGACGGCAAATCGGGCGCTTCGCGAGTTGCAATCGGCGGGTATCATCGTGCGCCGCGCCGGCAGCGGGTCATTCATCGCCGAGCCGAAGCCGATCGGTCATATGATCGAGATCCGGAATATCGCCGAGGAAATTCGGGGACGCGGCCATGACTACCGGGCGAGGGTCATCCAGAATGTCGAGGAGAAGACCAGCGTCGACACCGCCGTTCTTCTGGAAGTGCCGGTGGGCACGAGAATCTTCCACTCGATCATCGTCCACCATGAGGCCGAGTTCCCGATCCAGCTCGAAGAGCGGTTCGTGCTCGCATCTGCCGCGCCGGATTATGGCACGCTCGATTTCACGCAGTTGACGCCCAACGAATATCTGACGCGCACTGCGCCGCTCGAGCGGTCGAGCACCGCGTCCGCGCGGAAATGCCCGACGCGCGCACCCGCGGCATGCTTGGTCTGAACGAGGGGGAACCGATTCTGCGCATGACCCGGCAGACCTGGAGTAGCGGTCGACTGGTGTCGCACGCCTGGCTCTCCCATCCCGGCACACGCTTTGAGCTTTCGGCCGCCTTCGCGGTCGGGGACTGACGGCTCAGGCCGTGCTGCGGGTAACGATGGGCTTGCGGCGACGGCGCAGCCAGCGGAAATCGGCGCGGCTGAAGCTTTTGAACAGCAGGTAGAATCCGGTCCCGGACAACCACAACGTGCCGAATGCGACGAAGATGATCAGCGGGTGGTTGAAACTCTTCCGGTTCACATAGTCCATATTGTGGAGCATCCAGAAGAAATCCCAGGTCCGCCAGGTATCGCCGCGCATCACGAGGAAGCGCGCCGTATCGAGCGAGACATAGGCGCTGCTGTTCTCGGCGTCGGCAAAGTCGACGCGCCACATCGCACCTTCATGGTCGCGTGATTCGAGGTTGGGCTTTGCAATCACGCTCACCTTGCGGATTGGTGCCTCGTTCATCATCGATGCGACTTCGCGGGCCATCCCTTCATCGACGCGAATATCCTCGCCGCTCGTAGCGTCGACCAGCCGCACGCCCTTGGTGGTGCGGAGCTCGTAGATCGGTCGAGCGCCAAGATCGCGCAAAACCACCCCGGTTACGGGATCACCGCGCGGCAAGGCGGCGACGTCAAAATACTCTCCCGCGGGCAGGGCATGCGCGTGGCTCATCCCGCCGCCGTGTCCCCCGACCTTGTCCTTGTCGAGCAACGCCATCACCGAGCCGCTCAAGGCCCAAAGGAGGAACTGGAGGCCAAGGATGAGCCCCACCCATTTGTGGATGCGCCGAAAAAAGAGCGGCGTCAGCCGGATGCGTTTCATGCCTGCTTCCTCTTGCGGCGTTTGAACGACCAGATCAGTAGCCACGCACCGGAAAGCGCCATCGCGAAGACACTCCAGGTTGCGACGCGCAGCAGCGGGTTGTTGACGTTGGTCCGCTCGTCATAGTCCATGATGTGGAGCATCCACGCAAAGTCGAACACGCGCCATAGTGCGTGGCGGCGCGAGATGAGCTCGCCGGTCGTCGGCGAAAGATAGAGCGTCGGACGGTTCCAGCCTTCGAACTCGACCTGCCAATAGGGCGGCTTGCGCGCCTGCATTTCCTGAGGTGCCTCGGTCAATAGTCGCACCGAGACGATCTTGCCGTCACCGGTGAAGATGCGCCGTGCCTGTTCGCTGACCTGGGACTCGGTCAGGGCAGGCAGCGGCGCACCCGAACGCGCGTCGAACAGGCGCGCGCCTTCAGGGGTCTCGGCGCGCCAGACCGGTTGGCCGAAAAAGCGCTGGAGACGGATTTCGGACACCCCCGGCGCAGCCGCGACGACCTTCGACGGCGCTGCGAGGCCGTCGAGGTCGAAGGGCTGGGTCACCGGGGAGCGCACCAGATGATCGCCGTGAATGGTGTCGATGTGAACGACCACCATGTAAAAGCCCGTCAGCGTCCAGAGCAAGGCCTGGACGCCCACGATCAGGGCCAGCCATTTATGCGTTCGCCGAACCAGCAGCGGCCAACGTATCGCCATCTCGCAATTCCTCAGAAGGCGGTGCGGAAACCGACGTAGAAACGCCGTCCGAGCAGATCATAGGTCATCGTGTCGGTGTTCGCATCGGTGAAGCTCTGGATATAGGGCGCCTTGCGATCGAAGAGATTGTCGACGCCGACCTGGAAGCGGGTCTTTTCGTCGATCTCGAACGCGACCTGGAGATTGTGGTAGAACACGTTGGGCGTGCTGTAGCCGATTTCGCCGGGCGACGCGTTGAAGTCGGTCGCTTTGCCGATCCACTGCGTCGACCAGGTCGCGCTGATGCCATCCTTCTCGGCGGTCAGCACGCCATAACCGCGCCACTTCGAATAGCCGCCGTTGCCGCCGCCGATGAAGCCGTCGAAATCGATCGGCGCGCCGCCAGGGAAAGGCAGGACGACATATTTGTTCAGATAGGTCAGGTTGACGTCGAGCGAGATGTTCACGCTGCCGATACCGCCCGCATAGACCAGACCAAGGTCAAGGCCGTTCATCTCCTCGCGGCCGGTGTTGATCGGCTGCGCGGACAAGAAGGTGACCTCGCCAGTCAGCGGGCTGCGGGTGAAATCGTCGCAGAAAGGATGCGACAGATTCTGGCTCGCATAGCAGATCGACAGCTTGGTCGACCCAGGAATCGCACGGATCGCGTCCTTGATCTTGATGTCGAACCAGTCGGCGGTGAGCGACAGGCCGGGGACCAGCCCCTTCGGCGAGACCACCGTGCCGACTGTCCAGGTGGTCGAGCTTTCGGGCTGCAGATTCTCGTTGCCGCCGACCGTGGTCAGGATTGTCGTCCCAAGCTGGACATAGTTCGCCGGAACGCCGGACGCCTGGCAGTTCGCGATCAGCGTCGCATTACCGCTCGTTGAATAGCGCGAGCAAGGATCGGTCGTCGTCAGATTGCCTTCCGAAACCCCGCCGAACAGTTCGGGGACATTCGGGATGCGGAAGCCCGTGCCATAGGTGCCGCGCAGGCGGAAGCTGTCGTTGATGACCCAGTCGACGCTACCCTTGTAGTTCCAGTCGCTGCCGAACAGGTCGTAGTTCGAGTAGCGAACCGCGCCGTCGAGCGTGAGGGACTGGAAGAAGGGCTTGTCAGCAAGGATCGGCACCGACAGTTCGAGATAGGCTTCCTTGGCGATGCTCGTTCCCGAGATCGGGCTTTGCTGGTTGGTATTCGCGATGCCGAGCACGGTCAGCGGATCGGGATCGCGCCAGCCCTTCTCCTTGCGATAGACGACGCCCGCCGCGAAGGAGACGGGTCCTGCGGGCAGCTTGAACAGGTCGCCGTTGATGTCGGCGGTTACCGTCGCCAGTTCGTTGCCGCCGCGATCGCGCGACGTGAACAGGATATAGTCGAGAACCTGCGGGGTCAGGTCGCCGAAGCCGAGATAGTCGGCGCAGGGGATCGTCGCACCGGCCGCAAGGCTGCACTTGGTCGTGTCGATCGTGTTGCGGACACGCTCCAGATTGGCGATGTTGGTCGAGCCGTCGACCGCGGTATTGCGCCCGAACGCACCCGCGACTTCCCATCCCCAATTGTTGGACAGCTTGCCGCGCAGGCCGAACGTGCCCTGCCAGGTATCGGTCTCCTGAAAAAACTGGCGCGGCCCCGGTTCGGCGAGGCGGCGCTGGATGAGGACGATATTCTGCCCCGTCGGATTGGTAGGATTGCTCGCCGCAATCGAGAGGTTGCGAAGCGTTCCGGGCGTCGCGATCTGGTTCGACTTGCGGAAGGTATAGAGGAACTCGCCGAACGCCTCGATATTGTCGGTGATGTCATAGTCGGCGAAGAAGGCCGTGCTGACGCGCTCCACTGGGCTCACCGCGTTGAGGAACGGGTTCGAATTGAAATTATGCTTTGCGGCGCTGTAGGGCTCAAAGAAATTGCCGTTGCCGCCCAGCACCTGATTGAAGTTGATCTGCTGCCCGTTCGGCAACACCGCGCGACCGCCAATCGTCGAGGCGCTGTTAACGCACGACAGCTGGCCCGGGGTCGTTTCGGCGAGCGAGCAGGGCGCGCGTGTCGCCATGTTGACCGCCTTGGTCTTCTGATAGGTGACCGCCGCCATAAAGCCGCCGCGATCGTTGCGAATTCCCCAAAGGAGGTCGGCCGTGAAATCGGACCCATCGCCCTTTTCGGTGATGCCCTGACGAACGCTGAGCCCTAGGCCTTCATAATCGGTCCGGGTGACGAGATTGACCACGCCCGCCATTGCATCAGCGCCGTAGATCGCCGATGCGCCGTCCTTCAGCACATCGGTACGCGCGAGCGCGGCGACCGGGATCATGTTGAGGTCGGGCGACGAGTTCGCCCCCGTCCCGCCCGCAACGAGACGGCGGCCGTTGAGCAGTACAAGGGTGCGCTTGATGCCGAGACCGCGCAGGTTCACCTGCGCCGTGCCATAGCCGTTGTTCGCCCAATAAGCCGAGGTCTGGTTGCCCGCGAAGCCGGCGTTGGCAGGGAGGCGCTGCAGCACCGTCTCGATATTGACGAGGCCGGTGTTTTCGATCTGCTCGGCGAGACGACGGTCGCAGGACCGACGCGGCGAGTCCTGGCGACGAATGCGCGAGCCGGTCACGACGATGTCCGATCCGTTCGGAGCATCCTCGGCGGCGGGCGACTGCGTCGCGGCACCGCTCTGCGCAAGCGCGGGTGTTGCAAAGGTCGCGACCGCTGCGGCGCTGGCGAGCAAAATTGTCCTGGTCATCATAGCGAAACCCCCTGATGGTTGGCTGATCAGCCGCAGAGAGCATCAAATGTATATACAGGTCAATAGGATTTTATTGAATCATATCAATTAGTTATGAAGCAAATTCCGGGCGCACGATACCTATTAGATACGCACCCCAAAGCTCTACCCCTCATCGATTTTGAAATTTTTTTTCCGGCCTGAGCCTTTTCGCGCAAGGAGCCGGCTGGCCCCTCCCTCGGCTTGCTTATGAAATGACATGATTAGGTGGGTCGGCACAGCTTGGGGGCGACCGACTTGAGCCGCTCAATGCGAAAGTATCTGTTCGAGAAAGGTCCGTGCGCGCTCGCTTTTCGGCGCGGCGAAAAAATCGGCCGGCCTTGCGTCTTCGATGATCTGGCCCTGATCCATGAAAAGAATGCGATCGGCCACCTCGCGCGCGATCCCATTTCGTGCGTCACGCACACCATCGTCCGTCCTTCGCCGGCAAGGGCCGTCATCACATCGAGTACCTCCTTGATCATCTCGGGGTCGAGCGCCGATGTCGGCTCGTCGAAGAGAAGAATCCTGGGTTCCATCGCCAAAGCGCGGGCTATTGCGGCCCGCTGTTGCTGCCCTCCCGAGAGCTGCCCCGGATATTTGCCCGCCTGGTCGCCAATCCTCACCTTGTCCAAATAGGATATGGCGCGCGCCTCCGCCTCCGGAAGAGACAAGCCGCCGAGGAGGACGGGCGCGAGGGTGCAATTCTCCAGCACCGTCTTGTGCGGGAACAGATTGAACTGTTGAAAGACCATGCCGACGGCGCGGAGCGCCGCAACGGCCTCCCGCGACGCGTCGGTAATCTTGGCCCCCTCGATCAGGACGGCGCCGGAGTCGGGCACCTCGAGCCTGTTCATGCAGCGAATGAGCGTCGACTTGCCGGAGCCCGAAGGCCCGCAAATCACGATCCGCTCGCGCGGGGCGATTTCGAGGTCGATCGAGCGGAGGGCATGATAGGCGCCATAATATTTGTCGACCTGCCGCAAGCTGACGGCCGCGTGGCCCGAGGCGTCGGTCATGACGCCTGCCCCCGGCCGCGTAGCGCTCGTACCCGCGCGAAGGCTGCGGCGAGGTCGGCGATCAGATCCTGCGGCGCTTCGAGGCCGGCGTGAATGCGGATCAGCGCCCCATCTGCCTCGCCATTGGGAAAATCGCGGATCGGAGCGGGCCACGCCGGAACCGCGAGACTTTCGAAGCCGCCCCAGCTCGAACCGAGCTGGAATAGCGAGAATTCGTTGAAAAAGGCGCTAGTTTCGGGCGGGGTAAGACCGTCGAGCTGAACACCGAACAATCCGGACGCACCGGTGAAATCCCGCTTCCAGATCGCATGGCCGGGGTCGGCGGGATGAGCCGGATAGCGGACCGCAACCACTTCGGGTTGCTGGGCGAACCATTCGATCAGCGTCGCTGCGGTGCGCTGGTGGCGTTCAAGGCGCGCATCGAGCGTCCTGATGCCCCGGTGGACGAGATAGCAATTGTCGGGACTCGCGCAGTTGCCCCAGCGCGCCGCCGCGTCCTTGAGCTGGCGGTAGACGGCATCGCTGGCCGCCGTCATCGTGCCGAGCAGACAGTCGGAGTGCCCCGAGAGATATTTGGTTGCCGAAGCAAGCGAGATGTCGACCCCATAGGCCAAGGGCTTGAAGAAGAGCGGAGTGGCCCAGGTGTTGTCGAGAGCGGTCAATATGCCCCGGCTGCGTGCAACCGCCGTGATCGCGGGGACGTCGATCATATCGAATGTCTGCGAGCCCGGGGTCTCCATATAGATGAGCCGGGTGTTGCTGCGGCACAGCCCGGCAATCTCGGCTCCGATATCGGGCTGGAAATATTCCACCTCGACCCCGAAACGCGCGAGAACGTCGGTCAGAAACTTGCGGGTCGGCCCATAGACGCAGTCCGCGACGAGCAGATGGTCGCCCGCGGCTACGAAAGCCGTGAGGGCTAGCGCGATTGCGCTGGTTCCGGACGAGGTGATGACGGTGTTGCAGCCGCCTTCAAGTTCGCTGACAGCCTCGGCGAGCGCAAAGGTCGTTCGCGTTCCGTACAGGCCATAGATGACCTCATCGTAGAGACCCTGGTGCCGGTCCATATAGGCCTCGACGCTGTCGTAGATAATGGTGGAGGCTCGATCGACGGGCGGATTGATGAGGCCCCGCTGATCGCACGGGCGGGGACCGCCGTGAACGGCACGCGTCGGATCCTGCCAGGCGCGCCCTTTCGGGCTTGCCGGCTCCCCGGGCCATTTTCTGTCGTGATTATCCTGCATAGTTTAGTTTCCGTTCGATCTTCATGCTGAGCCGGGACAGGGAGAAACAGAGGAGGAAAAAGATTGTCCCGGTAAAAGATAGGCTTCGGCGAAATAGGGTCGCCATTGCGCCTCGACGTAGGAGAGGCGGGTCGT
Source organism: Sphingopyxis sp. (assembly GCA_015657575.1). Taxonomy (GTDB): domain Bacteria; phylum Pseudomonadota; class Alphaproteobacteria; order Sphingomonadales; family Sphingomonadaceae; genus Sphingopyxis. The sequence goes on along the minus strand of JACDQN010000257.1, from coordinate 23,335 downwards.
CTGCAGCAAGTCGAAGACGCCGACGATGAGGACGAGCGTCGTGTTCTTCACCTCGCTGATCGAAGTGTTGACCAGCCCGGGTACGCTGACTTTCAGGGCCTGCGGCAACAGGATGTGGCGCCGCGCCTGCCATTTGGTGAGGCCAAGAGCATGCGCGGCCTCTGCCTGCCCGACGGGAACCGCCAGCAGGCCGCCCCGGATGACCTCGGCCATATAGGCGGCGGTGAAGAATATGAGCGCGAGCTGGACGCGCGGCAGGCTGTCGATCGAGAGATAGGAGGGCACGAACAGCGGGAACAGGACCGCAGCGAGAAACAGTACCCCGATCAGTGGCGTTCCGCGAACCAGCTCGATGAAGGCGACGCTCGGCCAGCGAATGCCGCGCCGCGCCGACCTGCGGCCGAACGCGAGGAGTATGGCCAGTGGAAAAGCGCCGACCACCGCAAGGCTCGCGAGCAGCAATGTGACCGGGAGGCCGCTCCACTTCTCCATCGGGACATAGGAAAGGCCCGCGAATCCTCCTCGTAGTAGAAGTACCGCCACGGCGATTGCGCCGAGCCAGACAAGCCCGAGGCGGCTGCGCCAGAATCGCGGCACGAAGGAGAAGGCAAGGCATGAAAGCAGCGCGGCCGCCGCTGCGGCGGACCGCCACTGCTCGGCTTCAGGATAGGTTCCGAACAATATCAGCCGCGCATTTTCGCGGAGGAATGGCCAGCAGGCACCGCTGGCCAAACGGCAATCGGCCGCGCCCCCGGCGAAGGTCGCGTCGAACAGCAGCCACGAGAGTCCCTTGCCGGCGAAAGCCGCGGTCATGGCGAGGATCGCGATGGTCAGTATCGACTGGCGTCCTCCTCTGAACAGATTGCGCCGTATCCACGACGGCCAGACGGCCGCCGAGCGCAGCGGAAAGGGTTCGAGGGGCGCCGACTGGATGCTCCGGCCGGGCTGCCCGGCGACGCTCCAGCCCAACCGGCGGGCATAGCGGCCGGTGACGAACGCCAAGGACAGCGAGAGCAGAAGAAACGTCGCGACGATCAGACCGACGCCTTCGATCGCCTGGCCTGTCTGGCTGATGACGGTATCGACCACCGAGACAAATTCGGGATATCCGATCGCGACCCCCAGGGAGCTGTTCTTGATCGTGTTGAGATGCCAGCTCGTCATCGGCGGTATGGCGATGCGCAGCGCTTGCGGCATCACGATCCGTCCCATTGTTTGCGCGGGCGACAGGCCGAGCGCTTTGGCGGCCTCGCTCTGCCCTGCGGGAACGGCGAGGATCGCGCCGCGGAATATCTCGGCCAGATAGGCCGAGGCATAGACCGAAAGGCTGGCGACCAGCGTCAGAAACTCCGTGGAGAGCGACAGTCCGCCGACGGTTCCGAAGCGCCCCGCCCGCGGCAGATCGATCCCGCCCCACAGCAAGAGCGGCACCAGCGAGATACCGGTGAAGGCCAGCGCAGTGCGCGTGCGAACGGCTCCTCGCCGCACGGCACCCAGCAGGATCGCACAGGCGACGATCGCGATGAGCAAGACCGGCCGTCCCGGATCGGCCAAGGAGAGCGCGGGGAGGTGCAATCCCCGATTATCGAGGTCGAACGGTCCGACGGCGCCCGGGCCGGGTCCAGGCAGACCGAACAGCAGCGCGGCGTACCAGACGAACATCTGGAGCAGCAGCGGAATATTGCGAACCAGCTCGATATAAAGGCCGGAGAGCCTCGCAAGCAGCCAGTTGGACGACAGGCGCGCCATGCAGACCGCGAGGCCGAGCAAGGTCGAGAAGATGATGCCGAGCGCCGATATCAGGAGCGTGTTGAGAAGACCCACCGCCAGCGCCGCAGCATAGGAATCGCCCGGCGCGTAAGCAATCAGCGTTTCGCCAATCGCGAAGCCCGCCCGGTCGAACAGGAAACCGAACCCCGTCCGGATGTTTCGGTCCGCGAGATTGTCCGCCAATGTCGCAAACAGGCCGTAGGCGACCACAAGCCCGCCCGCGATCAGCAGCCAGGGCAACGCAGCGATGGCAAGCCGCCTGTGTTTATGGTTCATCGCATCGGCAACGGGTAGATCAGCCCGCCGTCCCGATAGAGCTTATTCTGTCCGCGTTCGACGCCGAGCGGCGTAATGTGCCGGTCGAAGATTTCGCCATAATTGCCAGTCGCCTCGATTGCCCGGTACGCCCAGTCATCGTCGAGGCCGAGCGACTTGCCGAATCCGGGCAAGCCGCCGAGCATCTTGCGCACTTCAGGGTCGCGCGAGGTCATACGCATGCGCGCGGCATTCGCGCGGGTGACCCCCATTTCCTCGGCAGCGAAGAGCGCGTTCAGCACCCATTTGTTGATCTCGTACCATTGCTCGTCGTCGCTGCGCACGACTGGGCCGACCGGTTCTTTGGTGAGCCGCTCGGGCAGCACCACATAATCGTCGGGATGCGCGGTGTCGGCCAGGCGGATCACCGTCAGCGTGAAGGCATCGGTGGTCATTGCGTCGCACCGCCCGGCAAAGAAGGCGAGCTTGGCTTCCTCGGGATTCTCGAACACGACCGACTGGAAACGCAGCCCCTTGCGCTCGAAATATTCGGCGGTGTTGAGTTCGGAGGTCGTCCCCTTGGTGATGCAGATCGACGCGCCATCGAGATCCGCCGGAAGCCGCACGCCCGATCGCCGGGGCACCAGGAAGCTCTGCCCGTCATAATACATGGTGCCGACGAAATTCACCCCGAGGTCGGTGTCGCGCGTCAGCGTCCATGTGGTCGTCCGCGACAGGACATCGGCCTCGCCTGTCTGCACGATCGTGAAGCGCTTGTTCGAGGCGACCGGCATGAACCGGACCTTGCGGGCATCGCCGAGGACGGCAGCGGCGAGCGCCCGGCAGTAATCGACGAAGAAGCCCTGCCAGCGTCCGCGCTTGTCGAGATAGGACATGCCGAGCTGCCCCGTATGAATTGCGCAATTAAGCGTTCCGCGCGCGCGAATCCGCGCAAGCGTCGATCCCTTCGCCGCGGCGATTTCATGCCCACCGGTGCCGGCGGGCTCGCGGCCGCAGCCGCCGAGTAACAGGGCGCCTGCGGCGAGCAGCGCCGGTAACCAGCGGCGCGATGCGTGCGACCTATTCATAAACGAGGCTTTCAATGCTAGCGCCATAAGAAATAGCTATAGGGAGCGATGTCCGATGAACCTGCGTCACCTTGAAGCCTTCAGGGCCGTGATGCTCTCGGGATCGGTCACCCAGGCCGCGCAGTCGCTCAACCTGTCGCAACCCGCGGTGAGCAAGATGCTTGCCGAGCTCGAGCATCAGCTGGGTTTTCAGCTCTTCCTGCGCTCGCGCGGCAGCGCGCTCACCGTGACGCCCGAAGCCGACGCCTTTTTCTACGAAGTCGAGCGGAGCTTCTCGGGTATTGCTGCCCTGAAGCGGGTAGCGGAAGACATCCGCAACATGGCGACCGGAACGCTCCGGATCGCCGCCCTCCCGGCGCTCGCGGTCAGTTTCCTGCCGCGCGTGATCGCGGCCTTTCGCGAGACGCATCCCGGCGTCACCGTTCAGCTCCAGACCCGCAGTTCCTCGACGGTGCGGCAATGGATGGCGAACCAGCAGTTCGACATCGGGCTCGCGACGCCGGCGCGCGAATTGCCCGGCATAAGGATGGAGCGCTTCCTGCGCTGCCCCGGCGCCTGCGTTCTCCCTGCCGGTCACCGGCTGGCCGTCAAGGACGTCATTCGGCCGACCGATCTCGAGGGCGAGCCCTTCATTTCGCTCGCGCTCGAGGACGGGGTGCGTCACCGCATCGATCGCATTTTCGAGGACGCGGGCGTCCACCGCGAGATGGTCATCGAAACCCAATATGCGATGACCATCTGCGCGCTTGTCATGCAGGGGGTCGGATGTTCGATCCTCAACCCCGTGACCGCAGCGGATTATGCCGAGCGGGGCCTTACGGTCCGTGATTTCGCGCCGGAGGTCCATTTTGAATATATGCTCTTCACGCCGAAGTTGAGGCCGATGTCCCAAGTCGCTGCGGCCTTTATCGCGGTGCTCGAATCCCACCGCGACGCGATGTTCGGCTCCGACGGCAGCTGAAGACACAAGACGCCGCACGGCCCTCACGGCCACCGATCAGAAGGAGGCGGTCGCGCGGACGTACCAGAAGCCCCCGTTGAACCCCGTCGGCGCGAAGCGGAGATATCGGATCCCGTTGTTGATCTGGGATTGCCGCGCCTCGACGTCGGGGTAATTGTCGAAGATATTCTCGCCGCCGACCGCAAGCTTGAGCATGTCGCTGACCTTGTAGGACAGCTCGAGATCGACCAGCAGTTCGGCGCCGCCCGTCTGGTCGGCAGCCGGTGCGGCGCCATAGTCAGTCCATTTGCCATAATAGTTCGCGCGCGCGACGAAGCCGAAGCGCTCGCCCGCATAAGTGAAGGACGCATTGCCCTTCCACTTCGGAACGAAGCCCTCGAGTTCGAGCAGCCGCTCGCGATCCGCAGTGATCACCGGCGAGGCCTTGATGACATCGGTTTTGGTATAGTTGCCGTTGAGACCGAGCGTGGCCTTGCCGCCGCCGAGGTCGAAGCCCACGGTGAGCACCGCATCGACGCCCTGGGTGCGGCTGTCGAAGGAATTGGTGAAGAAGCTCACCTGCTGGAAGGAATCCCCACCGGGAATGCCAAGCGCCGCGAGCTGCGCGCGCTGCGCCGGGGTCAGATTGAAATTGCCCGATACGGCGATCCGGTCTTCGACCTTGATGTTGAAATAGTCGAGCGTGAAGGTGATGCGATTGGAGGGCTTCACGACGATGCCGCCGGCGACGTTGAACGAATTCTCGGGCCGAAGCGGCGTTGCGCCGAAGAATTGCGCGACCGGATTGTTGGGCGCGATAATGCCTGCGGTCAGCGGCGCCCCGGTTATCGAGTCGATGTTGGTCTGGACCTGTGACGCGTTCGACTGGCCCGGCGTCGGCGCACGAAAGCCAGTGTTGACCGATCCGCGCACCGCGAAGGCGTCCGAGAAATCATATCGGCCGTTGACCTTCCAGGTGAATTTCGAGCCGAAGTCCGAATAATTCTCGTAGCGGCCGGCAAGGCCGAACTGGAGCGCGTCGGTGAGATTGCCTTCGAGCGACGTATAGGCGGCCCAGTTGCTGCGCGCGAACTCACCGGCCTGAATGGGACTGAAGCCCGGGAAGCCGTTCGAGCCGACCGGCAGTCCGACGCGGTTCCCGGTATCGGGATCGATAACCGACGCGAAAGGCCCAACCTGCCATGATGCGATGTCGCCGGCCGTGATCTCATATGTCTCGCGCCGATATTCGAGACCGCCGGCAAGCGTCAGCGGATCGGAGGTGCCGATCGCGATGGGGTAGGTGAGATCGAGATTGAAAGCGAGTTCGCGCTGCTCGAGCTGCCCCGGCTTGAAGGATGTCGGCGACGCGAGGCCAAGCGACGGATTGACCGTATTTTCGATCCGGTAGGAAGCATGGTTCTGACCATAGGAAGCGCTGAGATCATAGGTCAGGCCCGAGGAGAATTCGCCCTTGAGGCCGGCCGCAAGCGCCGCGTCGGTCACCGTGGCGCCGAAATCCGGGGTAAAGCCGCCGGGAAAGAGCTGGCGGAAGCTGAAGCGCTGTCCTCCGGGCGTATTGGTGAGCGGAATCGAGGTGGAAATGAAGCTGGCATTGGGGTTGCGGTAGAAGAAGGCCGTCGTGCCGCGGCTCCAGCTATAGTTGCCGAAGGTGTAGAATTCCATCTCGTCCGACAGTTCGATGCCGGCATTGACGAAGATGCGCGCCGCCTCGGATTCGGGATTTCCCCAGCGCTGCGCCGGGACCGGGACATCCTGAACGCCGGCATCGATGAGCGCCTGCGCGTCGGGACGCTGGATGCCGCGCGAGGTCGTGCTGGCGTTCACATATTCGCCGCTGATGTTGACGAAACCAGCGTCGGTGAAGGGAAGCCCGACATTGCCCTGGACGAGGAAATCCTCGCCATCGCCCTTGTAGAATTGGCCATAGCGGGCGATCAGCAATCCGCCCTCTCGGTCGCGGCGCAGACCGAAATTGAGAACGCCGGCGATCGCATCCGATCCATAGAGCGCCGACGCGCCGTCACGCAGAACCTCGAGCTGGCCGATCGCGATCGACGGGATCGCCGAAAGATCGGGTCCCTGCGATCCCCGGATATAGGGAACATTGGTGAACTGGACCGTCGCGCCGCGATGGCGCCGCTTGCCGTTCACGAGCACCAGCGTCTGGTCCGGCGGCAGGCCGCGGAGCGAGAAGGGCCGGGTAAAAACGGCGCCGTCGTTGCTTACGAGGCGCTGGACGTTGAGCGACGGGACCTCGGTGCGCAGGAGATCATTCATGTCGGCCGTGCCCTTTCGAGCAGTTCGGCACCGGTGATGATGTCGATCGGCTGAGCGGAATCGGCCGCCTTGAGATCGTTCCGCCGCGTGCCCGTCACCACGATATCGCTTTGCGCCGCCCCCTGTACCGGTTCCGAGGCGGCGCTTTCCTGCGCGAAGACCGCAGCTGATGAAGTCATAACCAGTAACGCGATGATCGAGCCGCTTGTGCGGAGCAATGTCCTCATGGTTCCCTCCCGTTGCGAAAGCGCTTGGCTTCGCTAGCGAGCTATCTGTCGGGCCGTGGTATGACCAGAAATAATCACGAGTCATCTCCACAAACGTGATGGCTATTCCAAATAGTTATATATTTGCGATAGCTGGCGGGCCACACGGCACCGCGTCCCGTTTTACCGCCGGGTTCGACCCGCATTTCGAGCCGGACAATTCGGACAGCTGCGCGGATCGCCCTAGAACCCAAGGCTTTACAAGGCCCCATAATCGGGAGTTCGCTGGTACCTTTTCTCTGAAACGGCCATGGGCTGCCCGCAACGGTTTGCGCCAGTTTCACAAGGTGGGCTATCATCTTACGTCTTCCGGGATATGGGTCCAAAGGTCGCGAGTAAAATCAACCAGCACATCCACCGCGACCGCGCCGTAGAGCGCGAGAAACAGAACCAACGCCAGAATTTTGGGTATGAAGCTTACCGTCGGTTCATTGACCGACGTTCCCGTCTGAATGATTGAAATAATGAGTCCAATCACCAGCACCAACAGAAGCGGAGGGCCGGCTACAACGATGGCGACCCAAAGCGTCTGCCCCATCGAAATCGAGAACGGGTTCTCTAATCCCAACCCATGCGCCCTCTTTGCCGTTGGACCCTGGTAATACTACGCATCCGAGACGTTTTCCCCTCGCCTCCGACCATATTCCGAGGAAAGATACGCACGGCCAAGGGTCGGCGCTCCGGGGGACGTATTACAAGCAGGGCTCACGTCAGCGCGAGGTTCGCATGTACGACTGCATCATCATCGGGGGTGGGCCGGCAGGACTCACAGCAGCCACCTATCTTGGAAGATTTCTGCGCGCGACATTGGTCATTGACGAAGGAGCGGGCCGCGCGGCCCAAATCCCGCAAACGCACAATCTTCTCGGATTCCCTGACGGGATTTCGGGCCGCGATTTGCTTCATCGGATGCGGGAGCATGCTTCCCGTTACGGGGCTGAAATGGTGACTGGCGTCGTCGAAGGCCTCAAGCGGACGGAAGCCGGCTTTGCCGCACGGACAAGTTCGAGAACCTTCGAGGCGCGAACAATATTGCTTGCGCAGGGCGTTTCAAACCATCGACCCAGGATCGCGCAAGATGCTCATGACCGAGGGGTAGCGCACGGGTTGATACGATATTGTCCAATCTGTGACGCCTATGAAGTCCGAGGCAAACGAGTTGCGGTCCTCGGCAGTTCCGACCATGGCGCAGCCGAGGCAAGATTCATCCGCCATTATACCGGCGCCGTGACACTGCTCGCACAGAATGCGGCGCAACTTTCAGAAATCGAAGCAGCACATCTTTCGGATATTGGCGTGAGCGTGAGGCAGGCGCCTGTTCAAGAAATCGCGGTCACAGATCGGGACTTGCGCATAACGTTGGCAGATGGCGAGTCCCTTCAGTTTGACACGCTATATGCCGCCCTCGGGACATCGGCGAACAGCGGTCTGGCGCGAATGGCGGGCGCCGAGCTAAGCGATTCCGGGTGCATTTTGGTCGATGAACATCAACAAACAACAATAAGCGGAATATTCGCTGCCGGCGATATGGTCGAGGGGCTAGATCAAATTGCGGTGGCGTCTGGTCAGGCTGCCAAGGCGGCGACGGCAATACATAATCGCTTGTCGGGCTGATGCGGGGCCAATGCCTGCTCGAGGTTCTAACCCCCAATTTGGCGTCGCCCAAGTATGTGAAGAGGACTGAGACAGGCTTTTCTCTGTCACACGCTGAAACTCACCGCAGTGTCCCAAAAACATTCGATGTGATCCAATCACCAGATGTCGAAGGCTGGTCTTAGGCACCAAGGGCCTTGGCTAACGAGCCGCATGCTCCGAAGATCGGCCAAACCACCGCCGAGTTGACGCTCCAGCCGTTCGGCGTATCGGCGTGGTCATTTGGGTGAATCGGGCCGATCTCGGCCCCGCCGCCGGCCGAACAACGGGCGCCGCACCGAGTCGCGACTCACGCGATTACATTTTGTCCATGTCATGCCCGGCATGAGGATCCGCGTCGGACGCTTTGGGCGCCGCTGGAACAGGCTTTTCCTTTACCGGCGTAGCGGGTTTGGCGGCAGGTTCTTGTTTGGCGCGCGTCTTCTCCGGAGCCTTCTCCTGAGCGGGCGCCGCCACCGGCGCCGTGACGCTGTTCGCCTCCTCGACAGGCGCGGTCTCGGTCATGGTTGCTGGAGCCTCGTCGGCAACGGGTGCGGCCTGTTCCGGAACGGCAACGCTCTCCTGTTTCGGCTCAGCATTGCACGCCGCAAGCACGAGAATAAGCGCCGCGCCGCTTGCTAAGGAAATGAACCGAGTCATATCTGTCTCCTCTATATCTGCTGAACGGTCATGCGTGGAATCGCGAAATCTTCCCGTTCGCGCCGAACGCCATCACCTCGAACGCGTCGGAACTTCCATCCGGCATTTCCATCCCCGGCGAACCGCGCGGCATGCCGGGTACGGCAATTCCGCGAATATCGTTTGGCTTGTCGCCAAGCAGTCGGGCGACATGGCGCATTGGCACATGACCCTCAACAGCATAGCCGCCAATGACCGCCGTATGGCAGGAAGCCAATTGATCGGGCACTCCGTATCGCGCCTTCACGGCTGCCATGTCGGCACGGTTCTCGACTGTCACGTCATAGCCCGCTTTGCGGGCGATCTCTGCCCACGCTTCGCAGCAGCCGCATTGTGGGTCGCGATAAACGAGAATAGGTCTGACCTTTGCCGCATCGGCGCGCGACGGGTCGGCCTCGTCATTCTTGGTGTCGGCCGCCATTGGAGCCGAAGCAGAGCTGCAGGCCGCTAGCGCCACGCCCGATCCGGCCGCGATCAGACCGAGAAGATCGCGGCGCGTCATTCGACCCGTCATATCATTTCCTCGCGAGTATGGATTTCATCTGTTCTATTTCGGCCTTTTGCCCCGTGATAATTCCGCGGCAGAGTGCGCGAACTTCGGCGTCCTTGAGGGACGCCTGTTCGCACATGAGGATAGCGCCTGAATGGTGCGGGATCATCGAACGCAAAAAGGCCGTGTCCCCGATGGTCGTTTGCGTCCGGATGAGCCCGAAGCTCCCGAAGAATGCGACTGCCGATCCCAGCAGCAGAAGCATATTGAGGCGTTTCGACGGAAACATGCCCGGCATCGCGAGGATCATCAGGACGACCATCGGGGAAACCATCATCAGCGTCATGTAGACCATATTGAGGTTATTGTAGAAGCTCGAGAGACGGTCGATCATGACGAACATCACCAGATACATGATCACGCCGCTGACGATCGTCTGCAACGCGAGACTGCGATAGGCTGGTTTCACGATATTTCTCCTCGACGATTCGCCGCCCCGCGCAGCTTCTAGAACCAGGCGCGCACCCCCATCACGAAGTTGACGCCGCCGGGATCTTCGCCGGCGGCGCGTGCAAAGCGTGCAGTATCCCCGACCTTCCGGGCCCATTCGACACCGACATAAGGCGCGAACTCTTTCACAATTTCATAGCGAAGGCGCAGTCCGAGCTCGACATCCGACAGGCCCGAACCAATTCCGGTTTCGGGAACGTCCTGAAGCGCAAAATTGAATTCGGCCATCGGCTGCAAAATCAGCTTCTGGGTAATACGCTGGTCGTAATAGCCTTCCAGTCGCGCAAGCAGATCGCCCTTGTTGGACAAAAACAAGGCGCCCTCGACTTCGAACCAATAGGGCGCGAGCCCCTCGAAACCGATTGTCGCATAGGTGCGATCGGGGCCGGGTCCAAGATCCTGTCTGATACCCGCCTGCGCATTGAAATAGGGGCCGATCGCCCGGCTGTAGAGTGCCTGGACCTCGGCGCCCTCGATGCCTTCGCCGAACACGGCCTCGCCTTCGCTCTTTAGTGTCAGGCGGTTGATGTCGCCGCCATACCAGGCCTCACCGTCCCAGCGGAATCCATCGCGGCCCTTGCGCGCCTGATATTCGGCGAGGTTGAAGCTGATGAAAGCGATGGTCTGCGCGCCATTCTCTTTCATCATGTCGTGGCGCGAATGCTCCATTTCGGCCTTGGGGTAGATGCGATCGGCATACCAGTCGCCGGGTGGCGCAGGCGCGGTAGCATCTCCCGGCGGCAAATCGGTGCCGCTAGCGCTGCCCGTGGTCGCCATGCCTTCCATTCCCGCCATGGGGTCCGCAGACCCGCCCTTCGGGGTGCAATGGCCCATTTTGGCATGTTCGGGCGGACAATCGGGATCGGACGGCGCCGCCGTGCCATGATCCATCGCGGCCATGTCAGAAGCGCCCTTGTCCGAAGCCTCCGCCTCGGGCGTACAATGGCCCATCGCCGCATGTTCGGGCGGGCAGGTCGAAGTTTTGGGCTCCATGTCCATGCCCTGCATGCTCCCATGGTCCATCTGCTCCATCGACCCTTCGGCCCGCGCTTCCGGCGCGGGCTGCGCAACCGGCGCTGGCGTCGGCGTTGGCGAAGGAGCAGGTGTTGGCGCAGGCGCCGCACCATGCATCGAATGATCCATCGACTGCGCCGCGGCGGGCACGGCAAAGGCCAGCGGGGCGATACCCGCGAGGAGGAGCGCGACCCGGGTCATTCGCCGTCTCCCTTCGGACGGACGCTGACGACGCGCATCATCCCGGCGTGCATATGATAGAGAAGATGGCAGTGGAACGCCCAGTCGCCGAGCGCGTCAGCGGTGAAATCGAAGCTCGCGGTGCCGCCCGGCTGGACCAGCACCGTATGCTTGCGCGGCGAACGATCACCCTTCCCCGTGACCAGTTCGAAAAAATGGCCGTGCAAATGGATGGGGTGGCTCATCATCGAATCGTTGATGAGGTTGATCCGCACTCGTTCGCCTTCGATGAACGGAATCGGCTCATGATAGTCGGACATCTTCACGCCATCGAACGACCACATGAAGCGCTCCATGTTGCCCGTGAGATGAATGTCGAGCGACCGCTCGGCAGCGCGCACATCGGGATTGCGCTCGAGCGCGACGAGGTCATGGTACGTCAGCACCTTGTGCCCCACATCCTCAAGCCCTTGCCCCGGATCGCCCATGCGATCAGGCGGCATCGGAGAGATCGTCTGAACGCCCGGATTTTTATCAACTTGCGGTGCGACCGAGAAATCGCGCATTTTCATGCTGCCATGATCCATGCCTGCCATGCCGCCCATGGACGAATGATCCATGCCCGCCATGGCTCCCGCAGCCGGTGCAGCGGCACCTGACATATCCATGCCCGGCATCGTCTCGCCTGCGGGCATTTCCATCGGCGCCGCGCCGCTTTCGGCTCCCATTGCCATCCCGCTATGGTCCATGCCGGTCATTGAACCGCCCGACATATCCATGTCGCCCATGCCCATGTCCTTCATCGTTGCGAGCGGACGCTCGCGCAGCGGGGGCACCTCGGCGGCCATTCCGGCGCGCGGTGCGAGTGTCGCGCGCCCCATGCCCGAGCGGTCGTTGGCCTCGGCGACCATCGTATAGCGCGATCCTCAACCGGGGTCACGATCACGTCGTAGGTCTCGGCGACCGCGATCTGGAACTCGTCGATTTCGGTCGGCACGACATTGAGGCCGTCGGCCTGCACCACGGTCATTCTGAGGCCAGGGATACGGACATTGAATATCGTCATTGCCGAGGCGTTGACGATACGAAGCCGCACGCGCTCACCGGGATTGAACAGTGCGGTCCAGTTGTCGCGCGGGCCGTGGCCGTTGACGAGGAAGGTATAGGTTGACCCATTGACGTCGGCGACGTCGGTGGGATCCATCCGCATCTTGCCCCAGTCGACGCGTTCCTTGAGCGGCTGGTCCTTGCCGGCAAGGAGACCGCTCAGCGTCTGGCGCTGCATGTTGAAATGGCCAGGATTAACCTTGAGTTTGCGGAAGATCGCTTCGGGTGACAATTGACTGTGGTCGGAGAGCACGACGACATGCTCGCGATCGTAGCCAATCGGATCGACACCAGCGGGATCGATGACGATCGGGCCGTAATGGCCGAGTTGCTCCTGCAGACCCGAGTGGCTGTGATACCAATAGGTGCCCGACTGGACGACGGGGAACTCGTAAACGAAGGTCGAGCGCGGCTTTATGCCCGGAAAGCTGACACCCGGAACCCCATCCATCTGGAAAGGCAGGATCAGCCCGTGCCAATGGATCGAGCTGTCCTCGTCGAGGTCGTTGACGACAGTCAAGCGGGCGGTCTGCCCCTCCTTCAGCCGAACGAGAGGGGCGGGAACGGTGCCATTTATGCCGATCGCGCGACTGAGCTTGCCGTCGATCCGCATCGTCTGGCGCGCGATGCGGAGCGTAATATCGTTGCCGGCGACAGTGGGGAGGGGTGCAGTGATACCTGAAGAGACAGGCTGGGCCCAAGCGGGGAACCATGCAGCCATCGCTGCGGCGGCGCCGCCTCCCAAAGCTCCAGTGACGAACCGACGCCTTTCCATCTGCATTTTCTTTCTAATCGTTCCTGATTGTTCATAAAGCTATACGCAGGCCAAAGGACTTCCCCTCAAGGAAAATTCCCGACGATCAGGACAGCCACCCGCTCTGGAGGTCGATGCGTCAACCTCCTGCGCTCGCGGATGTTCCCGCGAGCAATTCTCTGAGCCTGCTCCGCGCTCGATAGAGTCGCGTTTCGACAGTCTTCTCGCTGACTTGCAAAATCATCGCGGTTTCCGCTTGGCTGACCTCATCGACGCCGCGCAAAAGCAACACCTCACGCAAATTTTGCGGCAAGAGGTCGATCGCTCCGCGAACCCGCGCGAGCTCCCGCTTGTCGGTTGTCTCGGCGTCCGGTCCCGGGTTGTCGCTTGCGACATGATGGGCGCTCTCCAGCGGAAGCGCTCGGGAAAAGAAGGCACGCACTCGTCTCCGGCGTGCCCAATCGCGGCATTTATTGAGTGCAATATGTGCGATCCAGGTGCGAAATGACCGATCGCCATCGTAGCGATCAAGCGCAGAGAAGCCAGCAACGAAGCTTTCCTGCGTCAGATCCATCGCTTCATCGGCATCGCCGATCTGTTTGACGATGAGCCGGTAGATACCGGTTTTATGTCGCCGCAACAACTCGCGGTATGCATCTTCCCGATGCGCGCGGGCAAAGGCTGCCAAGTCCTGATCGCTGAATTGCGATAGGTCGGCGCTCACTGCGCATCGGCGGTCAGCGCCTTGACCACGCTCTTGTCGAACATCTCTGCCTGATCGGGGCTCAGGACTCCTCGCATCGCGAAGAGATGCTGAAGCGTTTCCTTTTGAAGATCGCCCATCACTTCGTGCGTCTCGTCGATCGCCTTGGTGACCTGCGGCCCATAGCCATGTTCAGCCTCAATCGCCTGCGCGAGCCGGACATTAGCAGCGCGCATTTCCAGCTCTAACGCTCGACGGCGGCTCGTAAAATCAGCTTCGATCCGCTCGATCCTCGCTTGCTGCTCTTTGGTCAGGTCGAGTTCACCATGAAGCAACGCGTGCAGTTCGGTCTCATTCGCCTTCGGCGCATCGGACACCACACGCCCGACGAAAACGCCAGCTATGGCTGCCGCGAATGCGATGATTGCCACGAGAAGTAGACGGCGTGAGGGCATCTTTACCGCACGTCCAGCAAGGTGGAGGGCGCCAGCGCGCTCGCCGGCCCAAAGGGCGCGAGCGGACTCGCTGCGACCGCCGGCTGAGAGATCGCGCTTCCCGCAAATACGCCGCCTGCGAGCGAAATGAACGCCGCCAACGCCATCATCCGCGGCATTGCCGCAGCTTCGCGTCGTCGCAACGCCAACGCCCCCATGATGCGATCGTCGAGCGCATCAAGTGCTGCGGGCAGATCAACCCTGTCCAAAATGCGAAGCTCCTCATCCATCAATCGTCTCGAACCTTTCCGTCCTTGTACATACGCGCCGCAACGTCGGACCCCTCACACAGAATATTCCCCAAGGAAATATGAGGGCCATGCCGATGTCCTGCGTATTAGCAGGACAGACACACAATTGGAGGTTTTCATGCTCAAGACGTTTCTCCCCTCTACGGCTGCGGCTTTCGCGTTGTTCCTCATGCCGATCACGGCGGCCGCGCACACCAAGCTGATCGCTTCGACGCCCACGGCCAACTCGACGGTCTCGAAAGTGACGTCGATCAATCTCCAGTTCAACGAAAAGATCGTCGCCTCGACCCTCAAGACCGAGTTGGTCATGACCGGGATGCCGGGCATGGCCAATCATGCTCCGATGAAGGTCCCCTTCTCGTCGATGATGGGCAAGGAAGGCAAGTCGGCGATGTTGATGGTCAAGCGACCGCTCTCGCCCGGAACCTACAAGGTCACATGGTCGGCGGCAGGTGCCGACACCCACCGCATGGGGAGCGAATTCAGCTTCACCGTAAAGTAAGGCGGTGGGCGACCCGATTTTGATCGGCATCAGGTTCGCGCTTTACGCGGACCTGATGCTCGTCGTCGGCCTTGCGGCGTTCTCGCTTTACGCGTTGACACGCAGCGAACGGGCCGACCTCGAGCCAATGGCTGCGATCTGGCGCGCGGAGCGTTGGTTGTGCATCGCCGGCTTGCTCGTCTCTACCCTCGGAATGGCCGTCCTCGCGGCGTCGATGCAGGGCGTCGGCCTCTTCTCGCTCGAGTTCCAGCCATTCTGGGACCTGGTGCGCGAGTCCGAAGTGGGCTTGGCCTGGATCGTCCGGAGCGCCGCGCTGCTTTTCGCGCTGGCGATTGCGATCTGGATGACACGTTGGCCGACAACCGCCGCTGCGATCCTCACGCTCGCCGGCTCGGTCGCCGTTGCCAGTTTGGTCTGGTCCGGCCATGCGGGCGCGACTGAGGGCGGGGCCGGAACCATTCATCGGGTCAGCGACATGTTGCACCTGATCGCAGCGGCAGTCTGGATCGGCGCCATCGGTGCCTTCCTGCTGCTGATCTCGCGAAAGCGGCTCGGCAATATACCGGATGGGGTCCGCCTCGCGGCGCGAAGCCTCGATCAATTTTCGCGCGTCGGCACGATATGCGTCCTCGTCATTGCCGCGACCGGCCTCATCAATAGCCAGATGATCGTCGGGGCCGAGAATCTGGGACGATCGCTCGGATCCCCCTACGGACAATTGCTCCTCGCCAAGCTCGCGCTGTTCGGCCTGATGCTGGCGCTGGCGGCAGCGAACCGCTGGAGGCTAACCCCGGCGCTCATGGCCGCCATCCCGGGCGCCGATCCGGAGGGAGTCGCTACTGATCCCGACCTGGCGCTGGCGGCGATGCGCAAGAGCCTTGTGATCGAAGCATCTGCAGCGCTCGCCATCCTCGCGCTGGTTGCATGGTTCGGGACGCTCGAGCCGTTCGTCGGCATCGCCGCGGCTTGAGCGCCGACGCGTCTTCCTGGTCGGGCACGATCATGCTGGGAACCGGCTGGGCCTTGATCGACGCGCGCATCGGGAACAGCCGCCCCCACAGCCATCTCGCGCATCAAATAAGTCTCGCCGTCGAACGAGATCTCGAAATTGGCGGCGACGAACCGATGACGCTTCCCGTCGGACAGGCCGTCGCCATCGCGTCGCATGTCCACCATCGCCTTGGGCCCGAGGGCGCCCTCGTGCGGTCCTTCTATCTCGACCCGCTTTTTCGCGCCGATGCGCGCCTCGCCGCCCGGTCGGCGCCCGTCTTGCTGGCGCCGGCAGCGGCGGCGGGCCTCGGCGAAATTGCGAGCGCGGCGGACGCAAGCGCTGGGCGTCCGACTATCTCGACCAATCGCCGACAAGCCCGCTCGACCCGCGTTTGTCCGCCGCGCTCGCGATTCCCGACGATTTGTCGACGGCGCGGGCGCTGGCCGACGTCGCCTGCCTTTCGCCCTCGCGCCTGCGCGAAATCGTCGGCCGGGACTTTGGCGTGCCTCCGGCCAAATTGCTGCAATGGCTCCAGCTCCAGCGCGCCATGCGGGCGCTGGCGGCCGGCGGAGGCCTCGCCGACGCCGCAGCGGCGGGCGGCTTTGCCGACCAGTCGCATTTCACGAGGCGCTGCGGTCAATGGCTCGGCGTGACACCCTCGGCAGGCCTCGGCGCTTTCGCCTTCGAAATCATATCCTGAACGGGGCGCCCGGCGCATCGCGCTTCCGGCGAAACATTCAAGACCGCTAAGCCTGTCCGGCCTTAAACGGTCCGTCTTGACGGCCACGCGGCCGCAATCGCTCCGCAAGCCGTAACGCGATGAGGTGGCCGCCGTGTCCGAACCGAAACCCCCGATGCGTTCCTATACGCCGGCAGCAGGCTATCATTGGCTGACGCCGCTTTATGATTTCGGGGTTGCCGTCACGACCCGCGAGCGCATCTGGCGCGAACGCCTCGTCGACCATATGGCTCCCGCCGAAGGCGACATCATTCTCGACATCGGTTCGGGCACCGGCAATCTCTCGTTGGCGATCGCGCGCCACAGCTCCGGTGTCCGCTATCTTGGTATCGATCCCGACGAGGCGGCGACGCGAATTGCGCGAACCAAGACCGCGCGGATTATCCCCGTACCGGAATTTTGCGTCGGCTTCTTTTCGGCATCGGCCGTTGCCTGCTGGCCCGCCCCAACGAAAGTCGCGATCTGCCTCGTCCTGCATCAGGTTGGACTTGAAGAAAAGGCGCGTCTGCTGCGCGAGGCCCGTCAGGCGCTTGCGCCCGGCGGCAAGCTCTTTGTTGCCGACTATGGAGAACAGCGCAGCCGCCTTATGCGTACACTGTTCCGTCTGACCATCCAGCAGCTCGATGGCGTTCATGATACGCAGCCCAATGCCGATGGATTGCTCCCGGTTCTGATGCGAGAGGCCGGCTTTCGCGACGTGCGCGAAGTGGAGACGTTTCGCACGCCAACCGGTGCGATTGCGATCATCGAGGCCGGAAAGCCCACGGCCTGACGTTAACTGCCAAAGAAAATCCAAGGGATAATCGCTCTTGTTGCGTATCGATAGAAGCGGTTTCCGTTCCGGAACCGCCAGGTGAGATGCCAGCGGTGAATTAGACCATTGGCGTTTGTACTGGCCCGCCAAGAGGCGGGCATTCATCGGGGAGCGGCGGCGATGCACACTCATCAGGACGCAGAAAAAGACAGGAGAAGTGCTACCGATCCGGTCTGCGGCATGGCTGTCGACCCAGCGGCCGCCGTCCACACAGCGACGCGTAACGGGCATCATTATCATTTTTGCAGCGCGGGTTGTCTCTCCAAATTCGAGGCCAATCCCGATCTTTACGCAGGAAATAGCGGGCCGGCCGTAATCGATCCACCAGAGGGCGCCATCTGGACCTGCCCAATGCATCCGGAGATTCAGCGGACTGGTCCCGGAAGCTGCCCGATTTGCGGCATGGCACTCGAGCCGGTCATGCCAACGGCGTCGGATGGCCCCAGCGAAGAATATCGCGACATGCGGCGGCGCTTCTGGATCGGGCTCCTTCTCGCTCTCCCGGTGGTTGCGCTCGAAATGGGCGGCCATCTGACAGGCCTTCATCAATATATCGGCCGCCAGACGAACAACTGGATCCAGTTGCTGCTCGCCACTCCCGTCGTTCTATGGGCGGGCTGGCCCTTCTTCGAGCGCGCCTGGCTCTCGATCCGCAACAAGAGCCTCAACATGTTCACTCTCATTGCGATGGGGACGGGCGTTGCCTGGGGCTACAGCATGATCGCGGCGATTCTCCCGCAAATCTTCCCGGCGGCTTTCCGCGCCGCCGATGGCTCGGTCGCGGTCTATTTCGAGGCCGCCGCGGTCATCACGGTCCTGGTGCTACTCGGGCAGGTGCTCGAACTCAGGGCCCGCGAAACGACGAGCGGCGCGATCCGCGCGCTCCTTGACCTGACACCGAAGCTCGCCCGGCGCGTCCGCAGCGATGGAAGCGACGAGGAGGTAGCGCTCGAGGACGTCGCGGTCGGGGACATGCTGCGCATCCGTCCGGGCGAAAAAGTCCCCGTCGATGGCATCGTCGTAGAAGGCCGCGGCACGGTCGATGAATCGATGGTCACGGGCGAATCGATGCCGGTGACCAAGGCGGCCGGCGCGGCGCTGATCGGCGGAACGATCAACCAGACGGGCGGCCTGCTCATGCGCAGCGAGAAGGTCGGGCGCGACACGATGCTCGCGCGGATCGTACAGATGGTCGCCGACGCGCAGCGCAGCCGGGCGCCGATCCAGCGTCTCGCCGATACCGTTTCGGGCTGGTTCGTGCCCGGCGTCATCGTCGTCGCCATTGTCGCTTTCGTTGTCTGGTCGCTTCTGGGCCCCGTGCCCGCCATGGCCTATGGCCTTATCGCCGCCGTCTCGGTGCTCATCATCGCCTGTCCCTGCGCGCTCGGCCTCGCGACGCCAATGTCGATCATGGTCGGAGTCGGGCGCGGCGCCGAAGCCGGCGTGCTGATCAAAAATGCCGAAGCGCTTGAGCGGATGGAGAAGGTCAACACGCTCGTCGTCGATAAGACCGGGACGCTGACCGAAGGCAGACCCTCGGTCGTCGCCATCGAAGTCGCCGAAGGATTCGAGGAAAACGACCTCCTCAGGATTGCCGCGAGCCTCGAGCGCAGCAGCGAACATCCATTGGCCGCCGCAATCGTCAAAGCGGCCGAAGACCGCGGCCTCGCGCTCGTCGAGCCATCGGGAGTCGACCAGCCGGTCGGCAAGGGCATCGTTGGGGTCGTCGTCGATAAGGCGATCGTCCTCGGCAATGCGAACTTTCTCGAAGAATATGACGTCGATCTGGGCGCACTCGCCGAGGGGGCTGACCGGCTTCGTACAGACGGTGCAACGGCGATCTACATCGCGGTCAACGGTAAGGCGGCCGGCGTTATCGCCATCGCCGATCCGGTCAAGGAGACGACGGGCGACGCACTCGCGGCGCTGCGCGAAGCCGGAATCAAGGTCATCATGCTGACCGGCGACAATCGCGTCACCGCCGAGGCGATCGCGCGGCGTCTCGGCATCGACGACGTCGAAGCGGATGTCCTCCCCGACCAGAAGAGTGCGGTCGTGCAGCGACTGCGCGAAGAGGGCCGGATCGTCGCCATGGCCGGCGACGGGGTCAACGACGCCCCCGCGCTCGCCGCCGCCGACGTCGGCATCGCGATGGGCTCGGGAACCGATGTCGCCATCGAAAGCGCGGGTGTGACGCTACTGCGCGGCGACCTTCTGGGCATCGTGCGGGCGCGGCATCTCAGCCATGCGACGATGGCGAACATCCGTCAGAATCTCTTCTTCGCTTTCGCCTATAATGTCGCCGGGATTCCCGTCGCTGCGGGCGTGCTCTATCCGATTTTCGGACTATTGCTCTCGCCGGTCATTGCCGCCGCTGCAATGGCACTCTCGTCCGTCAGCGTCATCGCCAATTCTTTGCGGCTGCGCTTTGCCAGAATCTGATCGAAACCACCGGAGGCACTCGTGAAGTGTCGGCACAACAAGGGGAAATGATATGAGACGACTGACGATCACAGCAATCGCATTGGCCATGCTGGTGGCCGTCCCGGCTCAGGCGACCGAGCCTGCGGATTTTCAGGGCGCGGCGGCAGCGCTCGCGCAGTATAAATCGGCGATGGAGAAACTGGACCTGACCGGCGTCGAGGCCCTCTTTTCGCCAGACGCCCAGATATTCGAATCCGGCGGCGTTGAAGGGAATTTCGCCCACTATCGCGACCATCACCTGGGTCCCGAACTCAAGGAATTCAAATCCTTCACCTTCCGCAATTACAAGATTTCGGTTCGCGGCGAAGGAAATATCGCGATCGCAACCGAGACCTACAGCTTCTCGATTGTGCTCGCGAGCGGCGAGACCATCGAACGGGATGGCGTCGCTACGAGTGTCCTCAAACAGGACAACGGAAAGTGGCAGATCTTCAATCTCCACAGCTCCTCACGCAAGCCGAAGGCGCGGCCGGCGGGTGGCATCTGAGCGGGCAAAAAAGGGGCTAGTCCTCACGATCTCTCCGAACCCACACCTAGCAGGACGCATGAGCCCGAGCGGGTGTGGGCACCCTGAAATGGCTCGTCGCGGCAAGTACGGAAACGCCTGCCTCGTCTGTGACAAGGGCAAAGCTGTTGGGGTGCGTATCATCTGTTGAACAGCCGCCGCATTGCGTTCGGCTGCAAAGCTCAAGGCCTGTTATGCGGGAGATAGATAATGGAGCGATTTCGAACTTTCGATTTCCGAAAGCATATGCCGAGCGTGACGTTCACGCTGCTGGCGGTTGCGCTCATAGCGGGCGCGGGTGCGATCACCGTTTATCTCGGCCTATATAATATAGCGGCCGATGCCCCGCATAACCGGCTGACTTACAGCGTCATCGAAACATTCAGGGAGAAGTCCATCGCGGCGCGATCCGGATCGATCGCGGTGCCGGCAGATTTGGCGGCTCCGGCGCGAATCGCGTCGGGCGCAGGTCTCTACACCGAGATGTGCAGCGGCTGCCATCTCGCGCCCGGGATGGAAAAGACCGAAATGAGTCAAGGGCTGTATCCGCAAGCGCCCGTCTTGTTCAAAGGTTCGGATCGTTCGGCTGCGGAGCAATTCTGGATCATCAAGCATGGCATCAAGATGACCGCCATGCCGGCCTGGGGGAAAACGCATGATGATCGTCTCATCTGGGATATGGTCGCGTTTGTCCGAAAACTCCCTGGCCTGTCGCCGGCACAATATCAGGCTATTACGCAGAATGCGCCAATGGACCATGACGCGATGATGAAGGGCATGACAGAAGCGGAAGGCGCGAGTCAGAAACCAAGTGAAGCGGGCGAACACGCAGGGCACTGAGGTCGTCGACAATTATGCAGCGCCGGGCGTGAACGGGCTCGTTTCGACCTTCCATTCCCGCCCACCTTGCCGGTGGGACGAAAGGTTTCGCCTTTCGCTAAGGGCCAGATGGAGCGAACAGTCTTGGCCGGCAAGCCGCAGGTGGAAAACAGGAATTCGGAATCGATCAAGCGGGGGCTATAAACATGAAGCGCGATCTTGTTCGCGAACTGATCGAGCGCTGGCGCGGCGATTCCGGCTCGACCTATCAAAGCTGGTTCCTGTGGGAGGAACGACTGAAGAATTTTCGGTCGATCAGAAGAGGCATCTCGCAGGTCGTTGCCGAAATTGAGGCCGGCACCTTCGGAGCGGCATATCGGGGCTCGTCATTGGAGATCATTGTTCATTCAATCGCCGAGCAACGACAGATTTTCAAAGGTGCGGATCATGCTTTCTTGTGGAAGCCCAAACTCCGAATCCCGGACATCTACGAGAACGCCGACAATCAACGAGCTTTTGGGAGACTTCTTCACCATTGCTCCTGTTGCGATACTGCCGAGGAGGTCGTCGCCGGGATCCTCGCAATCGATAGACAGAAGATCAAGGGGTTGGGTCCTGCGGTAGCCAACATTCTCTATTTTCTGCATCCCACTCTTGTGCCTCCGTTCAATACGGCAATCGTAAAGGGCTACAACGCGCTGACGGGTGCGAATGTGAAGCTTGGCAGTTGGGAGCATTTTCTCGCGATGCGCGCGGGCATTCTGGATCTCAACGATCGCTACCGGGATCTTCTCTCCAACGATTTGGGAGCGATAGGAGGGCTGCTGTTCGATATCGGATCGGGACGGTTTCCAGCCCCACCGCTCAGCGGTTCGAGCGAAAATGCGCGCGATTGGATGGCCTTGCTGAATGAAACGCGCTCACAGTCCGACAAGTTCGATAAGGGGCTTGCAAATCAGAAAGAGAGCGACCGGACGCATAGCGAAGTCCAATCCTGGCTTCGGGACCTCGGGCTTGCACTGGGATATGACGTCTGGGTAGCGGCAAATGACCGGGGGCGCCTTCATGAGGGTGTGCCGCTCGGGTCTCGATGCCTCGATAGCTTGCCGCATGCCATCGCAACCGCTCAAGGAAGCGATGCCATAAGACTGATCGACATCTTATGGCTCGAGCAATCGACGGCTACGGTCGCGGCGGCATTCGAAGTGGAGCATTCGACATCCATTTATTCCGGAATTGTCCGCATGCTTGATCTCGCGCTGAGCAGCGAGAATCTTCATTTGTCGACGCCACTTTTCCTTGTTGCACCCGATGCGCGAGAAGCCGATGTCCGCGCTCAGCTCCGACGCCCGGCTTTCAGCCGGATCGGTGATCTCGACATTTCCTACCTGCCCTACGCCGAGCTCGAACAGAACAGGATCGCCATTGCCCGCTTCGGTACGGGCCTGAAGGCGATCAAGGCGATCTCCCATCCATTGCCGTGAGGCAGCAGACGACGCGTAGACCTCCGAAGCAGTTGGTCTTTGCATCCTCGCGGCGTCACAGGGAAAGCCGGGCATCGAAATCGCGCGCGCTACCGACGTTCAGGATGGGACTAGCCCGTATCTGTTCGTGCCATCTTACTGTCCGGCTCATCGTGCCATCAGCAGGGCCGTTCAAGTAAAGGCGCTTTTGAGAACAGGGACATATCATGTCCTGCGTTCAGAGGGAGTATTCCCCCCCGGGCGCAAGCGCCCAGGGGGACCGACGACCGTAGGGGAGTCGCCGGGGGACCTCGCAGGACGAGGAACCTCAGAAAAAGTAGCGCAGCTGCAGTCCGTACTGGCGCGGCTCGCCGTAGATGTAGAGCGGAAGAGTAGGGTTCGAGACACCCGTCGCGTCCGTCCCGATCGTACTATAGCTCACATAGCGCTCGTTGGTGAGATTTCGGCCATAAAGCGCAATTTCCCACGCTTCGCTCGCCGGCTGCCATGCGACACGCCCATTTATAAGGGTCGTGGCGTTCCGGAAAAAGCGGATTGTTGCTG
>JACDQN010000256.1 GCA_015657575.1 Sphingopyxis sp. | reverse complement strand
GCCCCTGCGGGGCCGCCACCTCCCCATGGCAGCGCCACAGGGAGGATTTTTTTGCTTCGACGTTCAAGCTTTCCTGCCATCGCAGCGGCACTCATCCTCGCCGTGGTCCTGCTCGGCCTCGCCGTCGGCGCGGGCTGGACCGAGGCGGCCGACTGGCAAATCTCGCACAGTCTCGCGATCCGCGTAGACGAAAGCAGCCCAGCGTTCATCGCCTTCATGCAAGGCGCGAGCTGGATCGGCGGCGGCACGCCGCGCTGGATCATCGTCATCCTGCTCTGCGGGCTCGTCTGGCACTGGTGCGGGCCGCGCTGCGCAGTCGCGCTTGGCGGCGCGTCGCTGCTGTCGAACCTCGCGTCGAGCCTGCTCAAGCTCGGCTTCGGCCGCGCGCGTCCCGACCTGATCGACCATCTCGATCATCAGACCAGCTTTTCCTACCCCAGCGGCCATGCGACGAGCGCCGCGGTGGTCTATCTGCTTCTCGCCTGGCTCGCGCCGCCGCGCTGGCGCCCTTACGCTTGGGCGCTGGCCTTCGCGATGATCGTCCTCAACGGCTTTTCGCGCATCATGCTGGGCGTCCATTGGGCGAGCGATATCGCCGGCGGCACTATGCTCGGCGCGGCTTTTGCCGTGCTCGGCTCCTGGTGGGCGGCGCGGCCAAGCCTAAGGTTATCGTAAGTTTTCCGGGTTACCGCCGCTGACAGACAGCGGAGGGTGTTCATGCGTTTTGTCAGCGGCTTGTTCAGCTGGGCCCACCGGCGAGACGCACGGATTCGACGCCGACGCCGCCTTTGCCAATTATATGCGGGGACGCGACAGTGCGCCGCCGCCGCCGATCGCGTCCGACGTCGTGGAAGGCGACCTGCGCCCCTTCGGTCAGCGGCCGGGCGGCTTCGGTCGCAAGACGGTCTGATTCGGGGCGCTTTCGCGGCGACCGGTGACGCAAAAGCGCCCGGCATGAAAATTCCGCTGTCCTAATAAGTCCTGTTTTGCCATCCCGTTTACGGGGCATCCTCAACAGGCGGATCAGATATGCAATCGCGAATGAAGTTCGGCAGTTTTCTGCGGGGAATCGCTTTGGCGCCGGCGGCGCTTTTCGTCGCTTCGATCGCGCCGGCACAGGCGCAGGAAAGCGGAGGGGCGACGGTCATCACCGCGGCGCGCTATATCGATGTGCTGACGGGCAAGGCGGTCGAATTTCCCGCGATCTTCGTCGGCGCCGATGGCCGCATCACGAACATCGCCGACGCACGCATCATACGTTGGGGTTCGGACGTCAAGCATATCGATCTCGGGCAAAAGACGCTGTTGCCGGGGCTGATCGACATGCACGTCCATCTCGACGGCCCCGCCGATATCGGCGGCTATCGCGGGCTCGAATTCACCGACAGCTTCTGGGGCATGACGGCGGTCGGCAATGCGCAGGCGATGCTCGATGCGGGCTTCACCACCGTGCGCAACGTCGGGTCGAGCGACCGCAACGACATCGGTCTCAAGCAGGCGATCGACGCCGGCTATGCGACGGGTCCGCGTATCGTGCCCGCAGGCTATGCTCTCGGCGCGACCGGCGGGCATTGCGACAGCACCTATCTGCCGCCCAGCCTCGAAAAGAAGGACGGCAAGGAAGAGGGCATCGGCGATACGCCCGACGAGCTGCGCTATCAGGTGCGCCGCCAGCGCAAATATGGTGCCGAGGTGATCAAGGTCTGCGCGACCGGCGGCGTGTTTTCGCGCAATACCGAACCGGGTCAGTTGCAGGTATCCGAACGCGAGCTCGCCGCGATCGCCGACGAGGCGCATCAATGGGGCCTTCGCGTTGCCGCGCACGCGCACGGTGCGGCGGGCATTCGCGCCGCGATCGCCGCGGGGATCGACACGATCGAGCATGTCAGCCTGGTCGACGACGAGGGCATCCGCATGGCCGTGGCGCGCAAGCAGCCGGTGTGGTTTTCTATGGATATCTACAACACCGAATATACGCAATCTGAGGGCGCGAAGAACGGCGTGCTCGAAGACAATCTGCGCAAGGACCGCGAGATCGCGCAGATCCAGCGCGACAATTTCCGGAAGGCGGTGAAGGCCGGCGTGCGCATGGTGTTCGGTTCGGACGCCGGGGTGATGCCGCACGGCGACGTCGGCAAGCAGTTCCGCGTCATGGTCGAATACGGCATGACGCCGCTGCAGGCGGTCCAGGCGGCGACGAAGAACGCCGCCGAGGCGCTGGGGCGCGAAAAGGATGTCGGGGCGATCGCGGTCGGACGCTACGCCGACATCGTTGCGGTCGATGGCGATCCGCTGGCCGATGTGCGCCAGCTCGAAGCCGTCAATGCGGTGGTGAAGGGCGGGGTGCTCGTTCGAGAGAATTAAACCCCACCTCAAACCCGTTCGTGCTGAGCTTGTCGAAGCACCGTTCTTTCTTTGAGGCCGCAAAGAAGAAGGACGGCCCTTCGACAGGCTCAGGGCAAACGGATTTTGGTTGGCGAGCTAGATCACCAGCCGATCCGTCAACGCCTGCCGCATGTCCGGCGTGAAGTTCAGCACCGCCTCGGCATAGGTCGGCACGTCGCCGTGATCGCGCCGCACGGTGGCGAGCGCGGCGTCGAGATAGGCGGGATTGACCGACATCAGCGCGCGGATCGCATCGTCGTGGATCTCGGCGCCGTAGCGCGAGCGGATATGCGCTGCGCCCTGCGCGATGCGTTCCTCGATCTTGCCCGCGGTATTGGTGAGCAGATAATCCTGCATCAGATCGTCCTCATGGACGCCGAGCAGCCGGTGGACGATCGCGACCGCAAAGCCGGTGCGGTCCTTGCCCGCGACGCAGTGAACGAGGCTCGGCGCGTCATATTCGGCGAGCGCGGCGAGATAGAGCCGCAGCGTCGCGACGAGCGCGGGGCGATACGGCATGCCGGCATAGGTGTCGATCATTCGCGCGCGCGCCGTCTCGACGTCGATCGTCCCGCCCGCCGCCTGCAGGTGCGGCGCGAGTCCCGCGGTGATCCCGCCCGCGAACAGCACCCGCGCCGAGAAAGTCTCGCTGCGCCGGCAGGGATGCATTTCGCGCTCGTCGTCGCCGCGCAGGTCGATCACCGTTTCGAGCCCCAGCGCGTCGAGCGCGTCGAGATCGTCGTCGGTGGCCGCCTCGTGATGCGCCGAACGCCACAGCATTGCGCCGCGCAGCCGCCCGTTGCCGTCGACGCATAACCCCCATAGTCGCGGAAATTGTGGATGCCGGACAGCGGCAGGACACGCTCGGCGAGCATGGTCATTCTCCTGTAAACATAGGGGGACGCTTTTCGACGAACGCATTGATCGCCTCGCGGTTATCCGCGGTTTCATGGACGATCGCCTGATAGGCTGCGCTCAATTCCAAAATATCGCTCATCCGGCTGTGCTGCGCCTCGCGGAGCAGGCGTTTCGTCAGGCGCAGCGCGCGGGGCGGGTTGCAGACGATCCGCTCGGCGATGGCGATCGCCCGGTCGAGCAGCTCCGCATCGGGCACGACGTCCGTGACCAGACCATATTCCTTTGCCTGGGCTGCGTCAAAGCGATCGCCGGTTAGAAACAGCTCGGCAGCGCGTGGATAGCCGAGGATCTTCTGGAGCAGCCAAGCACCGCCGTCGCCGGGGACGATGCCGACCTTGATGAAGCTGCACGCGAACTTGGCGCTCTCGGCGGCGATGCGGATGTCGCAGGTGCAAGCAAGGTCGGCGCCGAGGCCGATCGCATGGCCGTTCACGGCTGCGATCATCGGTACCTCGCAGTCCATCAGCGCGCGGATCACCGCCTGCACGCCCTTGCGGTAGTTGGCGCGGGTGGAATCGGGTTGGTCCAGAACGCCGATGCCGGTGCGGTCCTGCATGCCCTTGAGGTTGCCGCCGGCGCTGAATGCCTTGCCGCCGCCGGTCAGGATGATCGCGCTGACGCCGCGGTCGTCGCCAAGCATTCGCAACGTGTCGATGATGTCCTGACAGTCTTCATGGGTGCCGATCGCATTCATGCTTTCGGGCTTGATCATCGTTAGGATCGCGATCTTGCCCCGCCGCTCGACACTCAGAAACTCGCCCATCGTCAATAATCCTTTGCTGCCTTCCAAAAGCTATTGCATGGCTGTGGGGACATGCAAGGCTTTGCGCTCTATCCGTTCGATCCGCCCGGCGACGTTGCGGCACTGCGCGCCGATTTGCGGGGCTGGCTTGCGGCGAACCAGCCGCGCGGCGACGTCGTGAAGCGCGCGAATTGCTGGGCGAGCTTCGACGCCGATTTCAGCCGCGCGCTCGGCGCAGCGGGCTATGTCGGGATGACGCTTCCCGCTCGCTATGGCGGCGGCGACCGGCATCCGCTCGAACGCTATGTCGTGATCGAGGAACTGCTCGCGGCGGGTGCTCCCGTCGGCGCGCACTGGATCGCCGACCGCCAGACCGGGCCGCTGATCCTGCGTTACGGCAGCGAGGCGCAGCGGCAGCGCTATCTGCCCGGCATCGCGAAGGGCGAGCTTTACGCCTGTATCGGTCTGTCGGAGCCGGGAGCGGGGTCCGATCTTGCGGCGGTGCGGACGACGGCGCGCGAGACGTCCGAAGGCTGGCGCATCAACGGCCAGAAGATCTGGACCACGGGCGCGCATCTGTCGCACGTCATCCTCGCGCTGGTTCGCACCGAGGAAGGTAGCGAACGCAATGCGGGATTGAGCCAGCTGCTCGTCGATCTCGACACGCCCGGCATCACGATCCGCCCGATCATCGACATGGCGGGGCATCATGATTTCAACGAGATTTTCTTCGACGACGTGCTGGTGCCGCATGGCGCGCTGGTGGGCGAGCGCGGGCAGGGGTGGAAACAGGTCACCGCCGAACTCGGGCTCGAACGGTCGGGCCCCGAACGCTATTTGTCGAGCCACGCGCTGTTCGTCGCGCTGATCGATGCGGCGGGCGCCGATCCGGAGCCGGCGGTCGCCGGCCTGATCGGCGAGCTCACCGCCGAAATTTGGACGCTGCGCCAGCTGTCGATGTCGACCGCGGCAAAACTTGCGGCGGGCGAGGATCCGATGGTCGAGGCGTCGGTGGTCAAGGAACTCGGCAATGCGTTCGAACAGGATATGCCGCGCCGTGTGCAGGCGATCGTGACGAGCGGCTGGGACGACGCGAGCGACCTTGCGAAACTGCTCCGCGCGCTGCTTATCGCGTCGCCCAGTTTCTCGCTGCGCGGCGGAACGCGCGAGGTGATCCGCGGGATCATCGCACGCGGGCTGGGCCTGCGATGAGCGCGGCGCGCGAGATGCTCTGCGATACCGCGCGCGCGGTGCTGAGCGGCGCGACCGATATCGCGCCGGTCGAAGAGGCGGGCTTTGCCTTGTTGCTCGTGCCCGAGGACGAAGGCGGTTTTGGCGGCGACTGGAGCGATGCCCATGCGGTGCTCCATATTGCGGGGATGGCGGCACCCGACCTGCCTGTCGCCGACCTCATGCTGTCGGGTCTCGGCGAAGTTTCCCTGCCGTACCGTGCCGCTGCAACCGTCAGCCTGATGGCTGGCGCGATGGGCCAGGCGCTGTCGCTGTCGATCGACCATGTGAACACCCGCCAGCAATTCGGCCGTCCGCTCGGCAAGTTTCAGGCGGTACAGCAGTCGCTTGCCGTGATGGCCTGCGAGGTGGCTGCCGTCGAAGCGGCCGCCGCAGCCATGGCGGCGCGGCTCGATGCGACAGGGTTCGACATTGATGCGGCCAGCTTCGAAATCGCCGCCGCCAAACTGCGCGCCAATCGCGCCGTCGGCGTCGTGACGGCGATCGCGCATCAGGTACATGGCGCGATCGGCTTCACCCGCGAATATGATCTGCAGCGCGTCACCATCCCGTTGATGCGCTGGCGCGGCGAGCATGGCAACGACGCGTATTGGGCGCAGGTCCTCGGGCGGCAAGTTGCCGGACTCGGCGGGCGCGGCCTGTGGGAAAGCCTGACCGCGCGCACCGGCTGAGCGTCAACGCAGCGCGCCGCCCTCGCGCAGCGCCGCGATCCGTCCCGCATCATAGCCCAGACCCGCCAGCACCGCATCGCCATCGGCGCCGACCGCGGGCGCGGGGCGCGGCGTATCGTTGACCGTAGCAGAATAGCGCGGCGCCGGTGCCGGCTGGATCGCTCCGCCCACCGTCAGGAAGGTTTCGCGTTCGATATTGTGCGGGTGCTCCGGCGCTTCGCTGAGCGACAGGATCGGCGCGAAGCACACGTCGGTCATCTCCATGACGGCGCACCATTCGTCGCGCGTTTTGCTCTTGAACAGCGCGGTCAGCCGCTCCTTCAGCGCGCCCCATTTCGACATATCCATCTGCGCGTCGAAATCGGCGTCGTCGGAAAGCCCGGTCTTTTCGCGGAGCAGCGCATAGAATTGCGGCTCGATCGACCCGATCGAGATATATTTCCCGTCGGCGCATTCGTAGCTGTCATAGAAATGCGCCGCCCCGTCGAGCATGTTGACGCCGGCTTCGTCCTTCAGGCGTCCGGTGGCCAGGAAACCCCAGGTCATGCCGGCAAGCAACGCCGACCCGTCGGTCATCGCGCAATCGATCACCTGGCCTTCGCCGGTGCGCGCGGCATGGACGAGCGCGCTCGCCATGCCGAAAGCGAGCATCATGCCGCCGCCGCCGAAATCGCCGACATAATTGACCGGCGGCACAGGTTTTTCGCCCGCGCGGCCGATACCGTGAAGGACGCCCGATAGCGAAATATAGTTGATGTCGTGCCCGGCCGACTGCGCATAGGGACCGAACTGGCCCCAGCCGGTCATGCGCCCATAGACGAGCTTGGGATTGTCGGCGAGCAGCACATCGGGGCCGAGGCCCAACCGCTCCATCACGCCCGGACGATAGCCCTCGATGATCCCGTCGGCACTCTTGCAAAGCTCGCGCGCGATGCGAACCGCTTCAGGGTTCTTCATGTCGAGCGCGATCGAGGTGCGATTGCGGCTCAGCGGATCGCGCGGGTCCATGAAGCCGCCGGGGCGATCGATGCGGATCACCTCGGCGCCATGATCGGCGAGCATCATGCCGCAAAAGGGCCCGGGACCGATGCCGGCGAATTCGATGATGCGGATACCCTGAAGCGGACCTGCCATGTTTCTCGTCTCCCTCGTGGCCCCTTCGGACCCTGTCGAAATGTTGCACTAATGTGCCGGTGAACTTCAAATTGTTGTCAAAATGTCAGACTTCCGCAATCTGCCTGTCACGTCATGAGCGTATCGCGCTGCCATGGAACGGGCATCGATCGCTCTCGACCGCCGCGGCTTTGCCAAGGCCCTGATGGCCACCGCCTTCGCCGGCCTCGCCCTTCACAGCCGTCATGTCGCTGCCGCGATTCTCGCCGAAGGGAAGGGCTTCGGGGCGCCGGTTCCCGACCCGCGGGTATCCTCGACTTGCCGCCGGGCTTTTCGTACAAGATCGTCTCGCAATTCGGTCAGACGATGAGCGACGGGCGGCAGGTGCCGAACAGCGCCGATGGCATGGGCTGCACGACGCTGCCCGACGGACGGCTGTGCCTCATGCGCAACCACGAACTCGGCGCCGACGAGCTCAAGCACGGCGCGTGCCCGGTGGGCGCCGTCGGCGATCCCGCGGCGTTCGATTGCTATCGCGGCGGCAGCGGCGAGGCGCTGCCGGGTGGGGTATCGACGATCATCCTCGATCCCGCGAGCCTCGCCATCGAGGAGCAATATCTCTCGCTTGTCGGCACGATCTACAATTGCTCGGGCGGTATCACTCCGTGGGACAGCTGGCTGAGCTGCGAAGAGGATGTCTCGCGCGCCGGTGGGCTGCACAAGGAAGACCATGGCTGGGTCTTTGAAATGCCAGTAGCCCCGGGCGGGCTCGTCGCCGCCGAGCCGATCAAGGCGATGGGGCGTTTCAACCATGAGGCGGCGGTCGTCGATCCGCGCAGCGGCGCGGTCTATATGGCCGAGGACCGGCAGGACAGTCTCTTCTACCGTTTCCTGCCGGCGGTGCCCGGCGAACTGCGCAAGGGCGGGCGGCTGCAGGCGCTGGCGCTTACCGATCCGGCGTTCGCCGACACGCGCAACTGGACGCGGCGCACGCTGGCGAGTGGCGGCTGGCACGACGTCCGCTGGATCGATCTCGACGAGGTCGAAAGCCCCAAGGATGATCTGCGCAAGCGCGGCGCGCGCGCCGGTGCGGCGATCTTTGCGCGGGGCGAGGGCGTTCACGGCGGCGACGGCGAAATCTATTTCACCTGCACCTCGGGCGGTCCCGCGCGGCGCGGGCAGATCATGCGCTATCGTCCGTCGACCGCCGAGGGCACGGCGGCCGAGACGGCGCAGCCGGGGCAATTGCAATTGTTCCTCGAAACCAGCGATCCGGAACATTTCAGCTTCGGCGACAATCTCAGCGTCGCGCCGAACGGCGACCTGATCGTCTGCGAAGACCGCCGCGGTGCAAAGCCCGACAATTGGCTGCGCGGCGTCACGCCCGACGGAAAAGTCTATCCCTTTGCGCGCGTAGCGGCGAAAACCAAATGCGCCGGCCTCTGCTTCGCACCCGACGGAAAAACGATGTTCCTCAACCTCTACGACCCGGCACGGACGATTGCCGTGCGCGGGCCGTTCTGATCGCGGCATCCTATATCCGTTCATGATGATCGCCGGCGCCATGCCGCCCGCGGCGCACATGGTGACTAGGCCGTAACGGCCGCCCGACCGTTCGAGTTCGTCGAGTGCGGTGCCGATCAGGATCGATCCCGTCGCGCCGATCGGATGGCCGAGCGCCATCGCGCCGCCGTTGATATTCACCTTTTCCCGG
>JACDQN010000255.1 GCA_015657575.1 Sphingopyxis sp. | reverse complement strand
TGCCCCTCCGTCAGCGGCTGCGCCGCTGCCACCTCCCCATGGCTTCGCCACAGGGAGGATTAAAACCTCTTTCCTACATTATCCCGCCATGCTTTACCCCTCGGCACGGCCCGCCGGGTGACTGGCGCTAAGGCGACAAGGAGACAGTTTCGATGCGTGCATGCGTATCCTTTGTCTCCTTAAGCGCCGATTGGAGAGATTAGGGTGCATCTGTTCCGCTGGCTGACGATCGCGATTTTCGCCGTCCTGCTCGCCGCCTGCTCGGGCGGCGCGCCGAAGGATGCCGAGGTCGTGATCCCGCAAGGCGCCAGCATCGCCAGGGCGGGCGAAATCCTCGAAAAGGCCGGCCTCGTCTCGGCCTCCAGCTTTCGCAACGAGGCGCGCTTCTTCGGCTCGGATGATCCGATCAAGCCCGGCGAGTATAAGGTCGAGAAGGGGATGGACGCGGGCGACATCCTCGAACTCTTCCAGTCGGGCAAGACGATCCAGCGTCTTGTGATGATCCCCGAGGGCATGCCGTCGATCATGGTCTGGGACCGGCTGATGGCCGAGAAACGGTTGAAGGGGGAGATTCCCGTGCCCGCCGAGGGCAGCATCCTGCCCGACAGCTACGCTTTCACCACCGGCGAAACCCGCGCCGCGGTCGTGAAACGCATGCAGGCCGCAATGGACAAGGCCTTCGACGAGCTCTGGAAAAAGCGCAGCCCACGTGCCGCGGTCAAGGACCGCAACGAAGCCATGACCCTCGCGTCCATCGTCGAAAAGGAAACCGGCGTCGCCGCCGAGCGCCGCACCGTCGCGGGCGTGTACACCAACCGCCTCGCCGTTGGCATGCGGCTCCAGGCCGACCCGACGATCATCTATCCGATCACCAAGGGCAAGCCGCTCGGCCGGCGCATCCTGCGCAGCGAGATCCAGGCGGTGAACGGCTATAACACATACAGCATGGCGGGCCTGCCGCGGGGCCCAATCGCGAACCCCGGCAAGGCGTCGATCGCCGCGGTGCTCGACCCCGAGGCGAACGACTATCTCTTCTTCGTCGCCAAGGGCGACGGCGGCCACATCTTCGCACGGACGCTCGGCGAGCATAATGCCAACGTCCAGAAATGGTATGCGCTCCGCCGCGAACGCGGAGAAATGGAATGATGCAAAGCATACGGAAATACCATTCCCTGTGCTTTGCTATCGAAAGATCGGCGTTTATTTTCGGGGTGTTAGCTATCGCGTTTCAGGCCTATTGGGTTCTTTTCGCGACATTCCTGATCTCGACCCCCGCATTCCTTGTTACCTTTTTCCATCGGTGCGCGGTTTGCGGGAAGCATGTTTACCGTTTCAACCGGAAAATGCGCACCGATGTTCCGCTGAAGGAAAGTTGGGGCTATGTCGTTCACGGTCCCAACCATGCCTGTCCGCATAAACTGTCTGATCGGGGGAGAGTGCCATGAACGTAGCCAAACTCCTCCTCCACGGCGTCCCTGACAGCCCGCTCATCTGGCAGCCGCTACTCGCCGCGCTCGACCTCGGCGAGACGCCCGTCGCGGTTCCCGCTCTGCCGGGTTTCACCGGGCCGCCGCCCACCGGCTTTCCCGCAACGAAGGAGGCCTATGCCGACTGGGCGGTGGGGCAGGCGGAGGAATTGTTCGCTGTGCACGGTCCGATCGACATCGTCGGCCACGACTGGGGCGCCCTGATCGCACAGCGTGTCGCGATGCTGCGCCCCGATCTGATCCGCAGCTGGGCGATCTCGAATGCGGTGATCGAACCCGAATATCGCGGCCACCGCCTCGCGCGCATCTGGAACACGCCCGTGCTCGGCGAAATCTTCATGGCGCTGAGCAAGGCCGACAAGCTCGCCAACGGCCTCGCGGCGCAGGGCATGCCTGCCACCATCGCCCGCGAAGAGGCCGCGCAGTGGAAGAACAAGGACAAGCGCCGCGCGATCCTCAAACTCTACCGCTCGGCCAAGGGGCTGAGCTTCGCGCACGACTGGGCGCGCGACATTCCGAACCTGCCCGGAGCGGGCACACTGATCTGGGGCGAGGGCGATCCCTATGTCGAACTGGCGGTCGCCCGGCGCTACGCCGCGAGCACCGGGACGCCGCTCACGGTCATCGAGGGCGCTGGGCATTGGGCGATCGCTGAACGCCCGCAGGACGTCGCGGCAGCGCTCCGCGCCTTCTGGAACGGCTTGTAAAGAAGCGATAATATTATTTCATCGCTTTGCACGATTATTGTGACGCAAGAAATCGATTGGATTGGCGAGCGGATCGGGTCCATTTCACCATCATCGAGAAAGGGCGTCCCATGGACGATGGCAAATCTCCCCCCGAAATTGCCTCGCCCGTCCCTCTCCGAAGCAGATGGCCCGGGCATCCCCCCTCCCTACCGGACCACTGGCGCCGTGCCCATCATCGCGACCGCGACGATGGGTGCGGCGGACCAGCGCTTCTTCGACGCGCTCCGCAGCGCGCATTTTCCGCCCGATCGCAACCATCTCGCGGCACATATCACTCTCTTCCACCAGCTGCCGCCATCGGGCCTCGACGAACTCGACCGCCTGTTCCGGACGATCGTCGCCGACACGCCGCCGCCCGCCGCGATGCTGCGCGAGGTCTATTCGCTGGGGCGCGGCGTCGCCTTTCGCATCGACAGCCCCGATCTCCTCGCCGTCCGCGCGCGCATCGCCGATCGCTTCGCCGGCATGCTGACCGCGCAGGACCAAGGCGTGCCCCGGCTGCACATCACGGTGCAGAACAAGGTGACCGGCGCCGAGACGAAAGCGTTGCTTGCCTCGCTCGCCGCCGATTTTCGCCCGCGCCCGCTGAAAATCGCGGGACTCGCCGCCTATCATTATCGTGGCGGCCCGTGGGAGCCTGCATTCGCGCGCAGTT
Organism: Sphingopyxis sp.; assembly: GCA_015657575.1. Classification (GTDB taxonomy): domain Bacteria; phylum Pseudomonadota; class Alphaproteobacteria; order Sphingomonadales; family Sphingomonadaceae; genus Sphingopyxis. Next base: position 161 of record JACDQN010000255.1, on the reverse strand, counting down.
TCCGGGGCCGGCGCAGATGATATTGACCGGCGCGATGAGCCTGCCTATAGGCGCGGCTCGCCCGAAGCGGCGGCCCTTGGGGCGGAGTAGCTCACGCAGGTTAGAGCAGCGGAATCATAATCCGCGTGGTCGGGGGTTCGAGTCCTCCTCCCGCTACCAAC
>JACDQN010000254.1 GCA_015657575.1 Sphingopyxis sp. | reverse complement strand
CGCGGGTGTAGCTCAATGGTAGAGCAGAAGCTTCCCAAGCTTACGACGAGGGTTCGATTCCCTTCACCCGCTCCAGTTTTGGCAGCGATTTAGCCCTGCCGAATAGCGGCAAGCGAAAAGTCGGCCAGCCCTGCTTGGCAGGGCTGGAAGCGTGGTTGTGCCGCGCCGAAACTTATCCCTCATTCACCGACACCGACTGGCCGACCAACTCGATCTCGCGATAGGCGGTGAGGAAAGCGATGTCGGCGGCATCGCGGCCGACGCAGATGCGCGCCATCGCGTCGGCGCGCGCCATGCCGGTCGCATCGACCGGGTGCCAGTCGCCCGCCAGATAGACTTCGGCAACGGCGTGGAAATCCTGCGGCTCGACGCCGAGCGCATAGGCGCTCGCCATGCGCGCCGGAATATGCGCGGCGCGCGCGAGAGCGATCATCACATGGGCATAGTCGCGGCATACGCCGCGCCGCTCGACGAAGCTGTCGAGCGCGCCGGTCTCTGCCGTGCTCGTCCCCGCGACATAGGTGAAGCGGCTTTCGATCCAGTCGCGCATCCGGGCGATCTTCGCCCCGCCCTCATGCTCGCCGAAGCGGCGCTCGACGAAAGCGTGGAACTTGTTCGACGGGCAGTAGCGCGATTCGTTCAGATAGGGGACCGCCTCGGCGGGCAAGCGATGCAGCGGCACGGCGGCGAGCGTATCGAGTTCGGCCGCGGGGCGACTGATCGCGACGAGCGCGCGATAGGCGACGCGCAAATGTCCCTCCTCGCGCAGCCAGATCGGATCGCAGATGCCGTTCGCGGTCGGTACGCGCGACAGCAGGTCCGGCTTGCCGAGATCGAGCGAGGCGTCGAGCACGCGTTGGCCATGGCCGTCGGCGGCCTCGATCTGGAGCATCAGATCGACCGGTTCGGGCAGGCGGTAATTTAAGGAGGCGGAAATTTCGAGTTTCATCTATCGGCAACGCATGGCGGGGGGATCGGTGCCGCTAATGACAGTTGGGGAAAAGCACAAGTGACGCCTTCGCGGACCATCCCGTTCATCGTCGCGACAATCTTCATGGACGCGGTCGGTTTCGGCATCATCATGCCGGTGTTGCCGCAGCTGGTGATGGAGGTCGGCCGGATCGACCTGCCGCACGCGATCGAGGTCGGTGCATGGATCGGCCTCGTCATGGCGATCGCGACCTTCCTCGCGTCGCCCGTGCTCGGCAATCTCTCCGACCATTTCGGGCGGCGACGCGTGCTGCTGTTCGCGCTCGGCGGGCTCGCGGTCGATTATGCGCTGCTGACGATCGTCGAAACCCTGCCCTGGCTGTTTGTCGCGCGGGCGCTGTCGGGCATTTTCGGCGGCAGCTATGCCGCGGCGCAGGCGGCGATCGCGGACATCACAAAGCCCGAGGAGCGCGCGCGCAACTTCGGCTTTGTCGGCGCCGCGTTCGGTATCGGTTTCGTCGCGGGTCCGCGATCGGCGGTTTCTAGGCGAGGTGAGCCCGCGCGCGCCGTTCGTCGCG
>JACDQN010000253.1 GCA_015657575.1 Sphingopyxis sp. | reverse complement strand
GCGCGCGGCGAGGCTGGTGTCGACCGCCGCCTCGGGGGTCAGAAGGGCGCGCAGCCGGTCGGGCACCGGCTCCTCGGCGACGGGCGCATAATGCGCGGTCAGCCGTGCTTTCAGCGTCCGGTGGCGCGCGATCTCGGCGGCGAGCGCGGGATCATTCTCCGCGTCGCGTTCGATGCGGCGCGCGGTGAGGTCGTCGAGTTCGCCATCGACAAAGGCGGCGACGGTGTCGGGGTCGAAACTCATGCGGCCTCTCCCAGCAAATGCATCAGCGTCTCGCGTCCGCGCGCGAGGCGCGAGGTGACGGTGCCGATCGGCACCTCCAATATGTCGGCCGCCTCGCGGTACGCATAGCCTTCGACGAGGACGAGCATCACCACCTCGCGCTGTTCGTCGGGCAGGCGCGCCATCGCGCCGCCGACGTCGCCGCGTAGCGTTCCGGCCTCGACCTCGGCGGCGCCGTCGCCCGCGATCTGCGTGACGCTGTCGTCGATCGGTGCATGCGCGCCGCGCCGACCCGCGGCGCGGCGTTCGTCGATCCAGAGATTGCGGGTTATGCGGTACATCCAGCTATCCAGTCTCGTTCCCGGTTGCCACTGACCTTGCGATTTCAGCGCGCGTTCGATCGCAGCCTGGCACAGATCGTCGGCGTCGGCGGCGTGCCCTGCCAGCCCGCGCGCAAAACGGCGCAGACGCGGCAGCAGCTCGACCAGTTCCTCTTCGAAGCGCATTGTCGCCTTTTCGGTTGTTCGAGGAAGAAACGACGCGCTTCTATCGTTTATTCCGCGACCTGCTAAATTTTTTCGGGAACTGGCCGCCGCGCCGAATCTTGTGAGACTTGCGATGCGATTCTGGACGATATTCTTGGTGGTGCTCTGCCTCCTGTTCGGGGGCGCCGGCGGGCATGTCGCCGCCCAGGTGGCGCTGCCGCCGGTCGCGCTCCCCGACACGGGGCGTATCCTGACGCCGCTGCCCGACATCGACGCCGAGCGGCTGACCGGAATCGGAGACCGCCTGCGCAAGGTCCGGCTCGACCGGATCGCCTGGCTGGTGCGCAGTAACCGCGACAGCATCGAACTCGACGCGCGCGGCGAGCCCGCGGTGCGCGGCGTGCTGGTCGCGAGCGGCGTCGATACGGCGATGATCGCGCGCGCGGGCAAGGCGGGCTTTGCGCTGATCGACCGCGAACGAATCGAGGGTCTCGATCTCGATATCGCGCGCTTTCGCGTTCCCGAGGGTCGCAGTCTGGCGCGCGCCAGCACGCAACTTGCCAAGCTGTTGCCGCAAGCCGAAGTCGACGCCGACAATCTCTACCTCGCGAGCGGTTCGGGCGGCGCGCTCCCAGGCGCGGCACTTGCGAGTGCGTCGGGCAGCGGTTCGGCCAGCCTCGGCCTGATCGACGGCGGCGTCGCGGCGCATCCCTCGCTTGCGGGACGCGTCGAGCAGCGCGGTTTTGCGACCGGCGCGCCCGCGGCGGGCCGCCACGGGACGGCGGTGGCTTCGCTCCTCGTCGGCAGCGGCGGCGTCCAGGGCGCCGCGCCGGGGCAGCGTCTGCTGGCCGCCGACGTCTATGGCACCGATCCAGCGGGCGGCAACGCGAGCGCGATCGCGCGCGCGCTCGGCTGGCTCGTGCAGCGCGGCGTCGCGGTGACGACGATCAGCCTCGTCGGACCCGACAACAGGCTGCTGTCGGCGGCGGTGTCGCGGGCGCAGCAGCGCGGCATGCTGATCGTCGCGGCGGTCGGTAACGACGGCCCCGCCGCGCCGCCATCCTATCCTGCATCCTATAAAGGCGTGTTCGCGGTGACCGGAGTCGATCGGAAAAACCGCGCGCTGCCTGAAGCCGGACGCGCGCTCCATGTCGATTTCGCCGCACCCGGCGAAGCGGTGCTGGCGGCGACCAGCCCGGCCAGCGCCGACCGGCTTCGCGGCACGTCCTTTGCCGCGCCGCTCGTCGCCGGGCGGCTCGCGCTCCGCTATCCGGCGCCTTCGGTCGAACGCATCGCCCCCGCCGTCGCCGCCCTCGTCATGGAGGCGCGGGATCTCGGCCGGAAAGGCCGCGACAAAATATACGGCCACGGCCTGATCTGCGGTGCCTGCGGCGGCCGCTGAGCTGTCTCCCGAAATTTTTCGGGAAGAAAATCGAAGCCGCCATCGTTCTCTCTGCAGGCCCACCCCCTCCGGGCCGAAATGCAGGAGTAGGACAATGGCAAAGCATAATTTCATCCCGGCCCTCGCGCTCGCCGCTTCGGCGATGGCGCTTTCGGCGCCGGCTTCGGCGCAGCTGCTTGGCGGCAGCGGCGGGCTTGGTGGCAACCTCGGCGGGACGCTGGGCGGCACGCTCGGCAACCCGACCGGACCCATTGGCGGCACGCTTGGCGGCGCCGGCGATCTGACCGGCTCGGGACGCGGCGACGCGAACGTCGATCGCCGTTCGGGCCGCGTGCAGGGCAAGGGCAATGCCGATGCGAGCGGCAAGGGTTCGGCGAACGGCAGCGGCAATCTGCTGGGCAACGCCGTCGGCGGCAATGCAGGCGGCTCGGGGAGCGCGTCCGGCAGCGGCAGCCTCGACGCGCAGGCGGTCGGCACCGATTTCGTCGGCCAGACCGCGCGCGGCGCGGTGGGCACGGCAAGGGACACGGCTTCGACCGCCACCGGCACTGCGCGCGGTGCGGTCGGGACTGTCCGCGACCGGGCGGGCTCCACGCTGTCGGACGTCTCAGGCAGCGCCAGCGGTGCCGGCTCGGTCGCGGGCAGCTTCCAGGGCAGCCTCGGCCAGCTCGCTGCGGCCGGCAGCGGCGCTGCGAATGGCGCCGGCATGTTCGCGGTCGAGCCCGGCATGGCGGTCACCGACGCGCGCGGCAAGGTGATCGGCCATGTCCAGGAATTGCGCCAGACCGGCCGCGGCGTCGTGCAGGCGGTCACGGTCGAGGTCGGCAATCGCGTCGCGACGCTACCCGCCGCCAGCTTTGCAGGGTCGGGCGACGTGCTGGTGACCGGGATGACCAAGGGCCAGCTCAAGCAGGCGGCCGAGGATCAGGAAGCCGAATAAGCGAATGGGGTGGCCGCCGTCGGCGGCGGCCATATCCTGGGCGGGTCGCATCTGCCGGCCCGCCCTTTTCATATGGGCAAAGGCGTCCGGGGGGCGGGGCCTTTCGGCCGCTCCGCCCCCCGTCTGCTCGGGGGTAAGTGGGGGATGTTCTGAGTGGGGGCAGGGGGCATCAGGGACCAGACCGATGCCCCCCCACCGCTCCATTGAGCGGAACACTCGGGAACATCATATACCATACAAGGGCCGTGCCAATTTGCCGCTGATACGGATTCGGGCGCGATACGCTGGTTAGCGATTCCTTACCGCTGCTCCGACCTGTCAAAAATCCCGACAGATGAGGTCCTCCCTGTGTCGAAGGCGTGGGGAGGGGGACCGTTGGTGAAGCCGACGGTTGGGGGCCGGCGCCCATAGCCCCTCCGTCAGCGCTTCGCGCTGCCACCTCCCCAT
>JACDQN010000252.1 GCA_015657575.1 Sphingopyxis sp. | reverse complement strand
TGAACGGGTTACTCAGCCCGGGCAAAAATATCGTCTTTGAACACACGTCGATCCTGGTTCGGCCCCGTCAGAAACCCGTGTCCCCATCAAGAAACGCGGGTTTGTGGTGGAGCCGCCGGGTACTGCCCCCGGGTCCGCTGTGTCTATTCCACGACACCATTTATCACCATAGTCGGCCGAAACCGACCCAAGCCATATAGGAAATCCGCCCGCGCTTTGAAAGGGCGCAGGAGGGCCGTTCGTCCCGAATTGGGGTGAAACCCCTTATTTCTTGCGCAATTCGTCGCGAATTTCGGTGAGCAGATCGACCTCGCTCGGGCCGGCAGGGGCGTCGGGGGCCTTGCGGACGACCTTGTTTACCGTCCGGACCAGCAAAAAGATAATCCACGCCAGGATCAGGAAATTGATCACCGCGGTGATGAAGGCGCCATAGCCGATCATCGCAACCCCGGCCTTCTTCAGCGCGGCATAATCGGTCGCGGCAATGCCGTCGGGAACCGCGCCGAGCAGGATGAACTTGCTGGAAAAGTCCACGCCGCCAAAGATCCAGCCGACCAGCGGCATGATCAGATCCTCGGTCAGCGAGCCGGTGATCGTCGCGAAGGCCCCGCCGATGATCACACCGACCGCCAGATCGATCACATTGCCGCGCGCGATAAATTCCCTGAATTCTCCCAACATCTTGCTGCTCCCCGGATAGTTGGTCCAACGCGCCAAAGGTGCCGCGCCGATTGCACAAAGGCAAGCGCCATCCTATGTACTGTGTTGCTGCGGCAAAACGCCGCCGGAGGGAGTTTTTGACCATGACCTATCGTTCTGCTCGCTGGCTGATCCTGCCGGTCGCCGCGATGAGCCTGTCCGCTTGCGGCATCAACAGCGTCCCGACGAAGGAAGAGGCTGCCAAGGCGAAATGGGCCAATGTCGAAGCGGCCTATCAGCGCCGCGCCGACCTGATCCCCAATCTCGTCGAAACCGCGAAGGGCGCGGCCAATATCGAACAATCGACGCTGGAAGGCGTGATTCAGGCGCGCGCTTCGGCCACGCAGGTCAAGCTCAGCACCGATGACCTCGACGATCCCGCGAAGGTGCAGGCGTTCCAGCAGGCGCAGGGTAATGTGTCGAGCGCCTTGGGCCGCCTGCTGGTGACGGTCGAACAATATCCGAACCTGAAAAGCCAGGAACGCTTCGCCGATCTGATGACCCAGCTCGAGGGCACCGAAAACCGCATCAACGTCACGATCCAGGACTATAATGGCGCGGTGCAGGATTATAACACGACGATCCGCACCTTCCCCGACATCATCGGCGCCAAGATCGTTCATGGCGCGCAGCCGATGACGCCCTATCGCGCGGTGACGCCGAACGCGAACCAGGCGCCGAAGGTCGATTTCGGCAGCAAATAAGGTGCGCCGCGCCGCCCTTGCCGCACCGCTCGCGATCCTGCTGATCGCGGGCGGCTGCAAGGCGGCGCCGCGCGTCGCCGAAACGTCGGCGGCGTCGATGGCGAAGGACGACACGCACGACTGTGCGGGCGTGCCCGAAATCGCGTTGACGGGCCGCGTCACCGACGCCGCCAACATTCTTCCCGCGGCCGAGAAGGCGCGGCTGTCCGAACGGCTCGCGCTGTACGAGCAGCGGACGGCGCACCAGATGGTCGTCGCGACCGCGCCGACGCTGGGCGGTTTCGATGTCGGCAAGGTCGGCGATTGCCTCGGCAACCGCTGGGGGATCGGCGACCGGGATCGTGACGACGGCGTCCTGATCCTCGTCGCGCCGAACGACCGGCGCGTGCGGATTTCGACCGGCATCGGAATGGAAGACATGTTCAGCGACGAGGAAGCCAAGGCGGTGATCGAACGGATGACGTCCTATTTCAAATCGAGCGACTATGCCGGCGGCCTTTGGCTTGCGGTCGATGCGATCGCTGCAGAAACCGGAGACAAATCGTGAGATCGCTGCTGCTCGGCTGGGCGCTGGGCCTTTCGCTGCTCGCGGCTCCCGCTGCGGCACAGACATTTCCCAAGCTGACCGGCCGCGTCGTCGATCAGGCCGACATCATCCCGGCCGCCGAGGAAGCCGATCTCAACATCCAGCTGGAACAGCTTGAAAAGACGACCGGACACCAGTTCGTCGTCGCGACGGTGAACGACCTCGAAGGCCATGACATCGCCGATTACGGCTATCGGCTCGGCCGCGAATGGAAGATTGGCAATGCCGAAAAGGATGATGGCGTCGTCTTCCTGATCGCGCCCAACGAGCGGCGGATGAATATTTCGGTCGGCTATGGCCTCGAACCGGTGCTGACCGACGCGCTGTCGGGGCGGATCATCCGCGACGTCGTGACGCCGAAATTCAAGGCGGGCGACATGCCCGGCGGCATCCAGGCCGGCGTCAATGCGATCGCTCAGCAAATCCAGCTGCCGCCCGAAGAAGCCGCCGCACGCGCCGCGGCCGCCGACGCTGCCGAGCGTGATCGCGCCGACGACGGCAATATCGGGGGGCTGTTCTTCATCGGCTTCATCATCTTCTTTTTCTTCATCCTGCCGATGCTGATGAGCGTCGGGCGGCGGGGCCGCAAGCGGCGCAAGAACAGCCCGTGGGGCGCACCGATCATCATCTGGGGCGACGACGACTGGGGCGGCGGCAGCAGCGGCAGTTCGTCATGGGGCGGCTGGAGCAGCGGCGGTGGCGGCGGCGG
>JACDQN010000251.1 GCA_015657575.1 Sphingopyxis sp. | reverse complement strand
TATTAGCGATGAGTGTTTGGTAGAGCGATTCGTCATTCCCTTGTCCAAGCTGAAATTTATCGCGATATTTATTTTGCGATTCGGACGCTATATGGGGCTACCGAAATTGGAGCTTCACGATGATCAACGCCAACCCCCCGGTGCCGCTCGACGATCAGCTTTGTTACGCGATCTATTCCGCCGGCATCGCCGTTCAGCGCGCCTACAAGCCGTTGCTCGACGAGCTGGGGCTCACCTATCCTCAGTATCTGGTTCTCAATATCCTGTGGCGCGAAGACGGGCAGGCTGTCGGCCGCATCGCCGACCAGCTTGCCTTGGAATCGAGCACGCTGACGCCGTTGCTCAAGCGCCTTGAGGCGGCCGGGATGGTGCGCCGAACGCGCAACCCATCGAATGAACGCCAGGTTGTGGTTGCGCTGACGGATGCTGGACGCACCCTCAAATCGAAGGCTGGCTGTCTCGGCGACGCCCTGTTGATCGCCTCGGGACAGTCGCCCGCCGCCCTCGCCGATCTCAACAGGGACATCCGGACGTTGCGCGACGCCGTCTATGCCCATGTGGGCGGCTGGGACCTCACGGCCGAACCGAACGGCTGACCTGCCGCGCGACGGAAATCATGCCGTCGTGGACGATCTTCGAGCTTTGCAGTTAACGACACGAAATTCATGCGAAAGGTCGCGAATTTCGAAAGTGATGGCTCCCCGGGTAGGATTCGAACCTACGACCGAATCGATTAACAGTCGATTGCTCTACCGCTGAGCTACCGAGGAACACGCCGCCGAGGCGGGCAAGGCGGCCCCTTTGCCGTCGCGCGCGGGATTAATCAAGCCCTCAAACGACAAATTGTTCCATTGCGATGCGTTCGTCCAAACCATGGTCGGGATCGAACAGCAAAGTCAGCGGCCGGCTGCGGTCGGTGGTGACCAAAACGGTCTTCACGTCGCGGATTTCACGCTGGTCGGCGACCGCGCTGACCGGGCGTTTGGCGGCTTCGCGGACGTTGAAGCGAATGCTCGTCGATTCGGGGACCAGCGCGCCGCGCCAGCGCCGTGGGCGGAAAGGGCTGATCGGGGTCAGCGCCAGCATCTGCGATTCGAGCGGCAGGATCGGGCCATTGGCGCTGAGATTATAGGCGGTCGATCCCGCGGGCGTCGAGACGAGCACGCCGTCGCATGCCAGTTCCTCGAGCATCGTGCGTTCGTTGATCATCACCTCGAGCTTCGCCGCCTGACGCGTTTCGCGCAGCAGCGAAATCTCGTTGATCGCGGGCAATATGTGGCGCTCGCCGCTGATCGTCGTGATGTCACCCGACAGCGGATGGATCAGGAAGGGGCGCGCCGCGGCGAGCCGGTCGAGCAGCCCCTCGACGCGAAATTCGTTCATCAGGAAACCGATGGTGCCGCGGTTCATCCCGAACACGGGCATCGACCGGCGCTGATCGAGCAGTTGGTGCAGCATATGCAGCAGAAAGCCGTCGCCGCCGAGCGCGATCAGCATGTCGGCCTCGCCCAGTTCGACGAAGTCGTAAAGCGGGCGCAGCTCGGCCTCCGCCTCCATGGCCGCGGGTGCATTCGACGCCAGCAGCGCGATTTTGCGATGCATAAGAACCCCTCAAAGGGCGGCGTGTCAGCCGCCCGTTGCACTCATATGACGCGCGACCGCCGGTATGGACTTTCGTTCGATGTGAAAGTCATGCGCGCGGGGTTTGCCAGCCAATGCCATATCAATCAAGCCATCGACATCGCCGCCGTCGCGCAGGGCGGAGCGCAGGTCGACATGGTCTTCCTGGCCGAGGCACATATAGATGCGCCCCCTCGACCGTCAGGCGGATGCGATTGCAGGTCGAACAGAAATTGTCGC
>JACDQN010000250.1 GCA_015657575.1 Sphingopyxis sp. | reverse complement strand
GATCTAGCGCCGTCACCCGGCGGGCCGGGCGCCGGCCTTTGCTTTTGCAGGACAAAAAAAAGGGCGCCCCGCGGGGCGCCCTTTTTTTTGTCCTGCAAAAGCAAAGGCCGGCGCCCGGCCCGCCGGGTGACGGCGCTAGATCCAGACCCGCTCGAAGCGATTTCCAAGCCCCGTCAGCAACTCATATTGCGAGAGGCCGCTGGCGGCCGAAACTGCCGGCAGGTCATAGTCGAGGCGCAGCCAGTCCCCCTCCCCGATCGCGCCCGCATCGGTCGCGTCGAACGCGGTCAGGTCCATCGACACCCGCCCGACGAGCGGCAGCGCCCGCGTCTGCCAGACCGCCGATGCCGTCCCCGCATGGCAGCGCAAGAAGCCGTCGGCATAACCCAGATTGGTAACCGCAATCCGGCAGTCACGCGGTGCTGTCCAGCTCGCGCCATAGCCCACCGTCTCGCCCGCGCGGACGCTTCGCACCTGCAGCACCCGCGCTTCGGGAAAGGCGACCTGCCGGATATGGCCCACGGCTTCGGCGCGCGGCGTACCGCCGTAGAGCGCAATCCCGGGCCGCGTCAGATCGAAGCCATAATCGGCGCCAAGACAGATGCCGGCGCTGTTCGCGAGGCTGTAGCGCCGCGCCGGTATCGCGTCCCGGACCTGCCGGAAAGCTGCGAGTTGCCGTGAATTCTGTTCGCTATCCTCGTCGGCCGACGCCAGAGTGGCTAAGCAGGTTTCGACATCCAGCCCGCCCAGCGCGCCCCCCAAGGCCTCGTCGATGCGAAGGCCCAGGCGGCTCATCCCGGTGTCGATCATCACGTCGCACGGCCGTCCTTCGCCCGCCGCCCGCCAGCGCCGGACCTGCTCGACGCTGTTGAGCACTGGCCGCGCAGGCAATGTCCGCGCCGCGACCATGTCATCCTCCCCCACGCCATGCAGCACCGACAAGGAGACATCGCCGGGCAGCGGCATCAGCGCCGCGGCTTCGGCCCAGGTCGCGACGAAGAAATCGCGGCATCCTGCCGCAGCCAGACGGTGCGTGATCGCCCGTGCGCCAAGGCCATAGCCGTTTGCCTTGACCGCCGCGCCGCACGCCGCGCCGCCGCCCTGCGCCGCAAGCCAGCGCCAGTTGGCGACGAGAGCGGCGGAATCGAGGCGGAGCCGGAGCGGCGACGGGATCGAGATCATGCCCTCGCCCCTAGACGGGATTGGCGGCAGCGCCAACGATTGTTCAGGATGCGGGCGGAGCGCCGGCCTTGTCCCATTGCCCCTCGACCGGATCCTTCAGCATGAACGCCGTCACCAGAAAGGCGACCAGCACCACCACCCAAGTGTACCAAAGCCCCGCATAGGCGTTACCCGTCTTGGCAATGATGAAGCTGGCGATCAGTGGTAGAAAACCTCCAAAATATCCGGTGCCGAGGTGATAGGGAATCGACAGCGACGAATAGCGGACGTGCGGCGGGAACATTTCGGAGAGCAGCGCGGCAACGGGACCATAGGTAAAGCCCGACAGCGCGCTGAGCCCGAGCAGGCCGACGAGGATTACTGCAATACCGAGCGCGCCCGGTATCTGCTTCTCCAGGTCATAACCCATCGCCTCGAGCGCGGGTTTGAGAACCGCTGGGTCTTCCCCCGCGACCTCGCGCCCACCGATCGTGACCATCACGCTGTCGAAACGGCTGCCGCTGTCGACGACCTTGTACGGCACGCCGAGCTTGGTCAGTTCGCCGAGCGTCTTGCCGCACGCCGTCTCCTGTTTTGCGCAAACGGATCGAAGCTGCACGGCGACCCCGTAACCACCACCGGCGCCTTCTCGGCCGCAGCCGTCAGCGCAGGATTTCCGACGCTCCCCATCAGCCAGAAGAGCGGAAAGAGCAGCACGAGCGTGGCGGCATAGCCCCAGACGATCGGCTTTTTGCGCCCGACCCGGTCGGAGAGACGGCCTGCCCAGATAAAAAAGCCCATGCCCAGCGCCGCGGCGATGCCGACGATGATTTCGGCGGCAGTATCTTCGACCTTCATCGGGCCTTTCAGGAAGGACAGGCCCGAGAACATCGCCGTGTACCAGATCACGGTCAGGCCCGCCGCGATACCGAACAGCGCGATGAAGATGCGGCGAAGATTGCCGGGATAGGTGAAGCTTTCCTTGAGCGGGTTCTTCGCGAGTTCGCCCTCGGCCTTCATTGCCTGGAACACCGGGCTTTCGGACAGTTTGAGACGCATCCACAGCTAGATGGCGAGCAGGATCAGCGAAAGCAGGAACGGCACGCGCCATCCCCAGCTCTCCCAGACGGCATCGGGCATGATCGCCTTGCAGCCGAGCACGACGATCAGGCTGAGCACGAAGCCGCCGACGACGCTCGCCTGGATGAAGCTGGTATAGAAACCGCGCTTTCCGGGCGGCGAATGTTCGGCGACATACACCGCCGCACCGCCATATTCGCCGCCGAGCGCGAGGCCCTGCAGCACGCGGAGCAGGATGACGATGATCGGCGCGACGATGCCGATCGACGCCGCCGATGGAATCATGCCCACGCCCGCGGTGGCGATGCCCATCAGCGTGACGGTGACGAGGAAGGTATATTTGCGCCCCAGCCGGTCGCCGAGGAAGCCGAACAGCACCGCGCCGAGCGGCCGGAAACCGAAACCGACCGCGAACCCCGCCCAGACGAGCAGGATTTCGAGCGTGGCATTGTCGCTGGGGAAAAAGGCCTTGCCGATGATCGCCGCGAGCGTGCCGTAGATGAAGAAATCATACCATTCGAACACCGTGCCCGCCGACGAGGCGGCGATGACCATGCGGATGTCCTTTGCGGTCGGTTCGTAAACGGCGCCGTTCGCGGCGGCCGCAGCTGCATCAGTCATAAACTCTCCCTCGGCCTCCAGGGCGTCCCGTCCCGTTCGCATCGAGCGAAGTCGAGATGCCTCGAAGGCAAGGCCAAACGGCGTCTCGACTTCGCTCGACACAAACGGTTTTGGCTGGTGTAGCTGCCCGGTTGCACTGCGCAAGCCTTCGCTTGGCGTAACGTCAATCCGGTGGCAGACTGCGGCGATGCAGTTCATCGATCTTTCGATCCCGATCACCAACGACGTCGTCTCCGACCCGCCGGTGATGCGCCCGCAGATCACTTATATGACCCACGAAAATACGTGGGAGCAGATCGCGATGTTCTTCCCCGGCCTGACCAAGGACGACTTGCCCGACGGCGAAGGCTGGGCGGTCGAAAGCCTGACGCTGAGCACCCACAACGGCACGCATATGGACGCGCCCTGGCATTTCCATTCGACGACCGACGAAGGCGCCAGCGCCGCGCCCAGCATCGACGAGGCGCCGCTCGACCTGTTCTTTCGCCCGGGTGTGAAGCTCGATTTCTCGGACCGACCCGCGGGGCATGTCGTGAGCGGCGGAGAAGTCGAGGCCGAGCTGGCGCGGATCGGGCACGCCCTGCAACCGCTCGACATCGTGCTCGTCCAGTCCGGCGCGGTCTATGGCACCGACAATTTCACTGATCAGGGCTGCGGGATGGGCGCCGAGGCGACGCTCTACCTGACCGAGCGCGGGGTCAAAGTCGTCGGCACCGACGCATGGAGCTGGGACGCACCGTTCAGCCATACCGCGCGGCGCTGGGCGGAGACGCGCGATCCGTCGATCATATGGGAAGGCCACAAGGCCGGACGGATTAGGCCCTATTACCAGATCGAAAAGCTCACCAACCTGGCCGCTTTGCCCGCCACCGGCTGGACGCTGAGCTGTTTCCCGGTGAAGATCGAACGCGCGAGCGCAGGGTGGATCCGCGCTGTGGCGCTGATCGGGGATTGAGCGGCGGGATGATTATGTCCGCAATCGGCCGGTTAGGGACCTTTTCGTTCATCGTCACCCCGGACTTGATCCGGGGTCCCGCTTGAAAACCAGCGGCATCGCGTTCTTCGGAAAAAGCGGGATCCCCGGTCAAGCCCGGGATGACGGAGGTTAGGAGGGGGAGGATGTGATAACGGCAGCTCCCCACCTCAAAACAACCCTATAAATTCACCGTCACCAGCATCCACAAGGTCCATCCCCCCAGCACAAGCAGCGTCCCGAAAGTAGCGACAACGCCCAGCTGCCGCCCCAGCGGTGCCTTGCCCGGTTCCGAAGGCATATAGAGGCCCACGATATGCCCGACGCGGCCGATCAGGAAGGTCGCACCGACGATCATCAGCGCCATATGATTGGCGCGCGCGGTTTCGAGCAGCCCCAGCAGGATGATCGTGATCGGCGCATATTCGGCGAGATTGCCGTGCGCGCGGCTCGCGCTGATCAGCTTGGCGTCGCCATGGTCGCCGAACGCGGCTTTCAGGCGCAGGCGCTGGCGCACGGTGTCGATCGCGGTGACGAGCAGCAACAGCGCGCAGACGGCTGCGACGAATGCGGTAACCGGTAATGTCATGCGTCCTCTCCCTCTTCCCTGGCGCAGCCTAACCGGCAATGCCCACAGGCGAAAGGGTCAGAAGAGGCGCGAGCCGTCCGGCACCGCGCTGTCGGGCGCAAAGAGGATCACCTCGCCCGCCTCGTCGGCGAAGCCCAATGTCAGCACCTCGGACATGAATTTCCCGATCTGGCGCGGCGGGAAGTTGACGACCGCTGCGACTTGCCGGCCCGGAAGATCTTCCAGAGCATAGCGCGCGACGATCTGCGCGCTGCTCTTTCTGATGCCGATCGCGGGGCCGAAGTCGATCTTCAGCTTGAACGCGGGCTTGCGCGCCTCCGGAAAAGGTTCGGCTTCGACGATCGTGCCGATCCGGATGTCGACGCGGAGGAAATCGTCGAAGGCGATGGGCTCGGCCGCTCCGGCGTCCTGATCGTGATTGACGTGCATCTACAACCTCTCTTGTGTCCCCGCGAAGGCGGGGACCCATCTCCTGCCGGTTCGAAATGGCGCCGTCGGGCGATGGGCTCCCGCCTTCGCGGGAGCACGGAGCTTATTCAACTCGCGTTGATCACTCCATCTCCAAGATCACCGCGTCGACCGCAAGGCTGTCGCCCTGCGCGGCGTTGACCGTCTTCACGACGCCCGATTTTTCGGCGCGAAGGATATTCTCCATCTTCATCGCCTCGACCGTCGCGAGCGGCTGACCCGCCTCGACCTTGTCGCCGGCGCCGACGTGCAGGGCGACCAGCAACCCCGGCATCGGGCAGATCAGGAATTTCGACAGATCGGGCGGGATTTTCTCGATCATATGCGCGCTCAGTGACGCGATACGCCAAGGCAAGACACGGACGTCGTGGATATGCCCACGCGTCGTCATCTTCCATCCGGTGCGCGTCTTCGCGACCTTCACCGCCAGTTCGGTCTCGTCGATCTCCGCAACGACGAGCCGGTCGCCCGGCGTATATTCGAGCGCGATATCGATCCGGTCGCCGTCGACCTTGATATGTTTCTCGCCGATCTTGACCTTATGCGCGGCGCCGTCGATCGACACCTGCCACTTCGCCGGCGGTTCGAGCCGATCGCCGAGCTGGCCGTCGGTGCGGCGCGCGCGGTCGGCCTCGGCACTCGCCATGAAGCCCGCAATCGCCGCGAGCGCGCGCGCGATCTTCGCGTCGGTCGGCGCACCGTGGAAGCCCTCGGGATATTCCTCGGCGATAAAGCCGTCGTCAGTTCGCCCGAACGGAAACGCGGATGCTGCATGATCGCCGAGACGAAATCGATATTGTGGCCGAGCCCTTCGAGCTCAAAGCGGTCGAGCGCCGCGATCTGCAGATCGGCGGCTTCGTCGCGCGTTTCGCCCCAGGTCACCAGCTTGGCGATCATCGGGTCGTAGAAGATCGACACCTCGCCGCCTTCCTCGACCCCCGCGTCGACGCGCACGCCATCGACGCCGCGCTCGTCGCCTTCCCATGCGGGAACGGGGGTACGGTAGCGGACGAGTCGCCCGGTCGAGGGCAGGAAGCCGCGATAGGGGTCTTCGGCATAGACGCGGTTTTCGATCGCCCAGCCGTCAATCTTGATATCGTCCTGCGTCATCTCGAGCTTTTGGCCCGCCGCGACACGGATCATTTGTTCGACCAGATCGATGCCGGTGATCGCT
>JACDQN010000249.1 GCA_015657575.1 Sphingopyxis sp. | reverse complement strand
GCGCCGGCGCCACCAGCGGCCGGAGCGGCAACCGCAACGGCAGCAGCGGCCGAAACGCCCCACTTTTCTTCGAGCAGCTTCGAGAGTTCAGCAGCTTCCAGAACGGTCAGCGCCGAAAGTTCGTCAACGATCTTAGCAAGATCAGCCATTTTCATTCTCCATCAGAACCGGGAAAGCCCGGTGAATTGTTACGGTAGGTAAGAGTCTTATGCCGCTTCTTTGGCGCCATAGGCACCAAAGACCCGCGCCAGCTGACCAGCCGGGGCTGCCGTAATCTGGGCAACCTTGGTGGCCGGAGCCTGGAGCAGACCGACAAGCTTGCCACGCAGTTCGTCAAGCGACGGCAGCGATGCAAGCGCCTTCACGCCATCCACGTCGAGGACCACATCCCCCATGCCACCACCAACAATTTCAAGCTTGTCGTTGGTCTTGGCAAATTCCACCGCGATCTTCGCCGCCGCGACCGGGTCGGTCGAGGTTGCGATTGCGGTGGGACCGGTCAGCAGGTCGCTGATACCGGTGTAGGAGGTGCCATCGAGCGCGATCTTGGCCAGGCGGTTCTTCGTGACCTTGAAGCTTGCGCCCGCGTTCCGCATCTGCTCGCGAAGCACCGTCGACTGGGCGACGGTGAGACCGAGGTTGCGAACAATCACAACCGCGGCTGCATTCGACAGCGTAGCGTTCAGCGAGGATACGGCTTCGGCCTTTTCAGCACGATCCATGCCTGTTTCTCCACTCATGCCCGAACGCACGCCGAAACGCGCGGCCGGGCCGCTAACACACGCGAAAGCCATGCGGGACGAATCCCGCCTGTCCTTCGCGCAACGATGTCCGATGGGGTCGGTCAAGCCGCTTGCGCCTGCATGCAGGCGGGCGACCGAGTAAAGACTGTCCCCGTCTCGGTTGGAGATTAAGAAGGGCAGATTCCCTTCACCAACTGTCTCGGACGGAATTGTCGCAGGCGAGCCCGCGGCAACACGGGGGCGCTCATAGCCGGAATCGGCGGCAAGTCAAGGATATCGGCGGAAGTTGGCGAAAGTGTCGCGCAGCATGCTTGCAAAATCTGTTTCAAGATATATCTTAGACACATCGAACCATATGAAGGAGTATGAGATGCGACATGGATTGAACCGAGGGGGAATGAACCGGCATGGGTGCGGCGAGCGCCATGCCATGCACCGCATGATGCGCGCCGCCATGCGCCACGGCGGCTTCGGCCACGGACGCGGATTCGGGCGCGGATTCGGCGGGCGCCACGGACGCGGCGACGACGACGGACATGGCCGCCGCCGACGGATGTTCGACAGCGGCGAGCTGCGGCTCGTGCTCTTGAAGCTGATCGCCGACGAACCGCGCCACGGATATGACCTGATCCGCCAGATCGAGGAACTGACCGGCGGCGCCTATGCGCCGAGCCCCGGCGTGATCTATCCCACCCTCACCCTGTTGGCCGACATGGGACTGATCGAGGCGGCCGACAGCGACGGCGCGAAGAAATTATTCGCGATCACCGCTGCCGGCCAGGCCGAGCTGGACACGAACAAGGACGTCATCGACGTGCTGATCGCGCGGCTCACCGAAGTCGGCGAGGAACGCCAGCGCACCGACAGCGCGTCGGTTCGCCGCGCGATGGGCAACCTCAAGGCGGTGCTGATGAACCGGCTGGGCGACCGCGATCTCGACGAAGCGACGCTGCACGACGTGGTCGCGCTGATCGACGAGGCCGCGCAGAAGATCGAGCGCTTGTGATGGCCCCAAGTCTTTTGGCAGCATTGGCGTTCGACTGGGTGGCGGTCGCCTAGGGTCGGATCCTGACCCCAGCCCTTCCTCGTCACCCCGGACTTGATCCGGGGTCCATGAATTCACGCGCGAACGCATCTACGAGGGGCCATGGATCCCGGATCAAGTCCGGGAAGACGAAGGATGGGCGGGAAGGACGACGACGCAGGAGAAAGCAGTTATCGTTTTTCGATATTATCGATTGACGATATGAAAGAATCGAAATATATCGTTCTTCGATAATCAAACTATCGGAGAACGATATGCCTGAAGATCATTCGACCCTGCTCGGCGTCACCCGCGGGCTGTTGTGGCTGATGCTCGCCCTTGTCGCGGCCGCATTTCTGTTCGTCGTCGTGGCGGGCGCCGCGCTGGTGGCAATGTGGCCCGACATCGCGGTCGAGGCGAAGCAGAGCCAGATATTTCTCGACGCCGACGCGATGCGGCCGCAACTGTTCGCGCTGCTCGGCCTTTTCGCCGCGGTCCTTGCCTGCGCCGTCTATATCCTGCGCAAGCTGCAGGCGCTCGTCGCCTCGGCGGCAAGCGATCCGTTCATCCCCGCCAACGCCGCGCGCTTGCGCCACATCGGCTGGGCGCTCGTCGCGGTACAGCTGCTCGCGCTGCCGCTGGGATCGATCGCGCGGAGTATTGCGGTATCGACAAGCCAGTTCGCCGATATGGGCGGGATAAACCTCAACAGCCTCCTGTCGATCCTGCTCGCCTTCGTCCTCGCGGCGGTTTTCGAGCGCGGCGCGGCGATGCGCGACGAGTTGGAGGGCACCGTGTGATGGCGATCGTCGTGAAACTCGATGACCTGCTTCACGCGAAGCGGATGACGCTGACCGACCTGTCCGACCGCATCGGCATCACGCTGGCCAATCTGTCGATCCTGAAGACCGGCAAGGCGAAGGCGATGCGCTTTTCGACGCTCGAGGCGATCTGTACCGAATTGGACTGCCAGCCCGGCGACTTGCTGGCGTTCGAAGCCGACAGCTGAAGACAGCGCGGCGAAAACTGGCCCCGCTGCCGCTCCCCCGGGCGGCGGCGGGGTTTTCCTGTTGGGGTCTTCCCCCCTCCCGCTTGCGGGAGGGCCGGGGTGGGCCAGCGACGGTGCGATCAT
>JACDQN010000248.1 GCA_015657575.1 Sphingopyxis sp. | reverse complement strand
TGTCCTTGGCCTTGTTGCCCGCCCGGCGCAGCCGGCGCCTCCTCTTGTGATCCGCCATCGGGGGGAATGCCGACCCCCGCGTCATAGATGCGCGTTGCCGTCACATTGCCGTTCGCATCATAGGCGTTCGACGAGTAGATGCCGACGGCGTTGATGGTGACCACCACCCGGTCGAGATCGTCGTAATAATAGACGGTCCGCGCGCCGGCGCCGTCCGTGGCGCTCGTTACATTGCCACGCGCGTCGTAACTGATCTGGTCGACGCGTGTCTCGACGATATTCTGGCCGGTTGCGGGCACGACGCGAATGACGTCGCGCCGCGTTTGCGTCAGCCGGTCGGCCCGGTCATAGACATATGTGGTGGTGCGCGCCTCGGGCAGCCCCGCCGCCTCGATCATCTGGATACGGTTGCCCCGCGCGTCATAGGCGTAGGTCGTCGAGACGTCATAACCTCCGGTGACGCTCGACAGCAGCGCATTGCCATTATTGTCGTAAGAGGTGACCGGCAGCGTTTCGCGGACCAGCAGCCCGCGTCGGTCATAGGCGTAGCTGGTGACGCCGCCCGCCACCTTGTTGCCGTCCTTCGACTTGGCGGTGACGCTAGTGCGGTTGCCGAAGGCGTCATAGCCATAGCTTTCGAACCAGCCCTCGGCGTCGGTCGTCTTCGTGACGAGACCGCGCTTGTCATATTCGAAGCTCGTCGTCGCATCCTGCGTGTGCGCGGTCACCGTCGGCGGGGTCGTGGTGCTGACGGGGCTTGCGGTCTTGTTGTAACGCCGCGTCACGCCCGCCACCTCGCCGAACGCGGTGTAGCTCGTCTCGGTGATATAATCTTCGGCATCGCGTATCTTCACCGCGCGGCCGAGCTCGTCATAATAGCTGTAGGTCGCATACCCCCGCGGATCGACCGTCTTCACCACCTCGCCGAACGCGTTGTATTCGTAGCTCGTCAAGCCTCCCGCAGCATCGGTCTGCGTCAGCAGACGTCCGGTTTCGTCATATGTGTAATAGGTGACCTTCCCGCGCGCATCGGTCATCGTCGCGCGGTTGCCGAGCCCGTCGTAGCTATATTGGACGACGCTTTGCTCCGTCTCCCCCCCATGCCGAATATTCGGCGAGAACCCGTCCCGCACCATCGGTCGCATAATGCGTCATGCTCTGATCGGCGATGCCATATGCCTGGTAGACCGTCGATCGCACACCATCGGCGCGGTAGGTATAGACCGTCATAACGCTCTCAGCATCATAATCGATGTAGAGGCGTCCGGCTGCATCATAGAATTTGTTGCGTACCGTCGAGGCTCCTGCCGAGTAGCTGGCGGCGTCGATCTGCACAATCGTCGTGGTATCGCCGACGGCGACCTGGTTGGCCCACGCCACCTCCGCGGTCACGCGTCCTTCGGCGTCATAGTCGAAGCGCTTCACATATCCTTCTGCATCGACGGTGAAGCGCAGGTCGCCGCCTGCGGTGTACCAGTTGCGGATGATGCGGTTGGCGGCATTGCCGATATTAGCATCGCGCCAGCCGTTCATCTCGGCTTCCGTGGGGAGCCAGGTGGTTGCGCGCTTCGCGGCAAAGGCAACGGACTTGGTGATGTTGCCCGTCGTGTCATAGGTAAGGGCGGCAACCGCGCCATCGGCGTCGATCCCATAGGCCAGGCGGCCCGCGGCGTCATAGACCGACCAGCTCGTCCGGTTCGCGGCGTTCGAGGCATTGGCCGCAACCAGCGCCTTCACATTGTCATAGGTGAAGTCGCTCGTCGCAATCGGCACCGCATGGGCGATCGTCGAACGAACGAGCCCGATAGCGCCCCATTCGACCTCGCTCTTATAGGCATATTCGGTGACGCGTCCCGCAGCGTCGATGCCGAAGCGCAGCAGGCCTTGCCCATCGTAGACATAGCGCGCGCGCCGGTTGGCCGACGATGTCGGCGCGGCTGTCGAACGCAGTTCGTTGAACGTACCCGTCGACCAGTAGCTCGATGAGGTCTTCGTCGCGTAAGCGACCTCTTCGACCTTCTGCCCCGCCTTGTCGTAGACGATCTCGCTCAGATACCCCTCGCCGTCGAGCGACCCGATCAGCCGCCCGTCGCGATCGTAGAAACTCCGGCTGACCGTGTCGCGGCTGTCGGCGCCTGGAAGGACCGGAGCCACCGGCGAGGCGGCGCGGAAGGCCGCAAGCTGCGCCGCCGAGAGCTTGTTGTAATAGCCCACCGTCTTCACGAGACGATCCGACGCATCATAGCTGAACGTCGCGACCCCGCCCGCGCCATCGATGCTCTGGATCAGCCGCCCCGCATCATCGTAGATCGACCAGCTCCAGATGTCATAGAGCGGATGCGCTGCCGGGCGCAGAGCGTCCATCTCCACCATTCCGTTGGGATCGGTGATCAGCCCATATTGCGCCGCGCTCAGATAATTGGCGTAGGTCGCCGTCGCCGCGACCCGGCCTGCGGCGTCATAGCGATATTCGGTGACCTGGCCATAATGATCGATGTCGGCGACCTTGCGGCCCGCCTTGTCATAGATGGCGTAGCGCTTGTTCCCGGTCGCGTCGGTCGCGACCCGCAAGCGGCCATTCTTGTCATACTGATAGCTGGCCGAGGCGGTAGGATCGTAGCTGCCGCTATGCGTCGTCCCGACCAGATCCCCCGCCTTGTTATAGCTGCTAACCGTCACGCCGCCCGACGCCGTCGTTACCGTCGTCGTCAGCGCCGCGTCGTTGAACACGATCGTCGTCGTGCCGCCGGCCAGATCGGTCGAGCCGACCATTCGGCCGAGACCGTCGTAGAGAAAGGTTTCGCTGTTCTGCGTTCCTGTACGCCGCACAAGCACGCGGCCGGACTGATCATATGTAAAGACTTCGTGCGTATAGCCTTCGGACGTGAGGCCCGAACCAGCAGCGTTGGCATATCCGTAACGGATGGCGTCGGTGCGATTGCCCCGTGCGTCATAAGCATAAGTCGTGGTCTTGATACTTTGCTTGTCGGCGATGGCGTCGCGCCAGGCGTTCATCGCGGCTTCGCTGGGGGCGACCGCGCCGACGGGATAGCCATGCTCCGGATATTCGGTGATCGTATGCAGCGTGCCCGACGCGTGATAATTATATTCCGATACGCGCCCCTCGGCGCTGATCAGATAGCGCAGATGGTTCTCGCTGTCGTAGACATAGCGAGTCGTATGCGCGACCGCCGCTCCGCTCGCATCTGAGCCAATCCGCGTTTCGGTCAGCAGCTCGTTCTTTGCCCCATAGATGCGAGTGACGATATTGCCTTCATTGTCGCGCGTTTCGATCAGATTGCCGCGCGTGTCATATTTGAAAAACTTGCGGTCCGTGATCGCTGCGGCGGCATAGCCAGCATACCCCCCGGACGTCGCAACCCGATGGGGCGCCACGCGCATCTCCGGCTTGCCGAAATAGGTCGAATATTGGAGGTTATTCTCATAATAGAAGTTGAAGAAACGCACGCCGATGCGCGTATCGCTGCCCGAGCTCGACCAACGGAAATTACTCCACAGATCGAGGATTTTCTCGCCCGTGACGGTGTCGTAGACCCCGCCCATCTGATCTGCGGGAACGGCTGTCGATCCGGACGGTAAAACATAGCCTACAACCTTGTACCAGCGCCCCTCTGCAAAATTTGCCGGCTGTTGATCCGGCCCGATCGCAAAGAAATAGGGATTGCTGTTGGCGGCTCCGTCGTGAAGCTGTTCGACCCCGAGCGGGCCGTGAAGGCCAAAATAGATCGAGTGCTTTCCGGTGTCAGTGAACTGGAAATAATAAGTGAATTCATAGGCCTTGCCGCGGTCCACATCGACATAGCTCGAATGATTGCCGCCCCCGCCGATTGTCGCATTGATTTGTCCGGCTTCGATCACGAAAGCCTGCTTGCCATCCGGCCCGATCGTGGAGGCCCAACGCGTTTCCTCGGCGTGCCAATTATACCAGTTCTGGACGGTGCCCGCCCCTCCGGGAAGGTTGATCTCGTGAACTTCAGGCCGATAATAGTTGGTATAATATCCCTGTACGCTTTGACTGTAATAATTGAAGAATCTGACGCCGCCTTGGGGGGAACCCGATGGCTGGGTATCCGCCCAGCGATAGTTCATGACGTTGGCGATGCGTTCGCCCGTCTCGACGTCGTAAATGCCGCCGAGATCGGCCACCGCCTGGAGATTGCCCGCACCCGCGGGCAGGACATAGCCGACGATCCTGTACCAGCGCCCGGCCTGATAGGGCGCGCCGTCAAGGCCGGGATACGGATAGGCGAAATAGGGGTTGCCGTCCGGCGTTCCGTCCATCGCGTTGACGACGGCGTTCTGGCCTTCGAGGCCAAAATACAGCCGATGCTTGTTAAGATCGGTGACCTGGAAATAGGTCGAAAATTCATAAGCTTTGCCTGTATCGACGGTAAAGCCATGCGAATAATTGCCGCCGCCCGGATCCAGGCCGTCGGTCTGACCGGTCTGAATGACCGCGACCGGGCCGCCCTGCGGACCGGTTGCCTTGGCCCAGCGCGCCTCGTCGATCGTCCAGCTGGGGTTGGCCCAGCCCGCCAGCGTCGCGCTGCCGCCGGGCAAATTGTCCGGATTGGTCGGCCAGCCCGACAGGTCGAGCAGATTGGGACCGCGCCGCTCGCCCGCCCAGCCGTCGAGATCGAGCAGATTTTCGCCGAGGGTGCCGGTGCGAGTCTCGATCAGATCGCCGTTGGGGCTATAGACGAACTCCATGACCTGTCGGGGAGCGCCCGCCGAAGCTGGCGGTGAAATGATTCGGCTGAGTTGTTTGGGCGCAACGCCATTTGCATCCCCTTTTGTCAGCGTAACGCCCGCCATGACCAGTTGCTGGCCGTCACGGAAGCCATCGAGGTCATCGACATAGAGATAGGCGCCAATATTTTCGGCCTGCGCATAGGTTCGCGTGACCTCAATCCGTGTTGCCTCGGTCGTCGATAGGCCGATGACCTTCCAATTGCCGCCACCTCCGTGGACCAACTGTCCCGGCCCGGATATGATCCGAGCGCTGCTGCCGCCGGCTCCCCAATAGCTGTTGTAACCATATAGCCCCAGCGTCTGCGATGTCGATGAACCCGGAACCGCCATCAAGTTGGCGGTGAGCGTGAAGATATCACCGGCCTGTGCCTGCGTTCCCCACGAGATCGCAGACCAGGTTGCATCTGGCGCCGACGTGAATTTGATTGCCGGCTCCCCGCCGATCGATCCGGCAGCTTCCCAGTTCAGTCCGCCTGCGATCCAATCCTGCAATGCTGAAGAGCCAATGTTGCCTCCAGTATATTCGAGGCGCGTGACCTGCCCGTCCGGCCCGGTAACATCGGTAAAGCTCGGCCCATAGGCCAGCGCGGTCGCGCGCACATCGCCGGGTCCGACAGTCTGCGTCAGCGTTGCGACGCGGCCCGCGCTGTCATAGGTGATGGAAAGGCTCGATCCGTCGGTCTGGGTGATGCTCGCGACGCGCTTGCTCGACCCGTCGTAGGTGTAGGTCGTGAAATAATATTTCCCGTCGGCCAGGCTGGAATCTCCGGGGCTGAGGTCGACGAAGACCTGCGACAACCGGTTCTGCCCGTCGTAGGCATAATGGGTGCGCGTCAGCCCGCGATTGACGTTGTCAGCATCGGTCGATTGGTCACCATAATCCATATAGCCGGTGACGATCTTGCCGACATTGTTCCCCGACCAGATATAGTGGACATAGCTCACCTCGACCTGGCCTGCGCCGTCAATGCGGCCGTGGTTCGCGGTCGTGACGAACTCGATCTTGTCAGTCCCCGACACGTACCGATAGCCAAGCGTATTGCCGTCGCTGTCGGCGAGTTCCTTGATGCGATAGATCGACGCATCGCCGACCGACGCCTCGTACGTCTCCGTCACCCGGCTCGATCCGTCGCTCCACACCCAGTTCGATCCCGACTTCACGAGCCGATCGTGCGCCCCGTCGCCGTCGGTCGCCACATAGGCCGCTTGTCCCGCATCCCAGCCATAGGTGATGACCGACCCGTCGCCGCCCTGCCGGCGGATCGTGCTGCCCGCTGCGTTCAGCGTTCCCGTCAGCCCGAAGACCCGCCGCGTCGTCGAGAATTGCCACTGGTCGCTATTGTCGCCGTCGCTCGTCTGGGCGAGGCTGTTATAGGTGCGGCCGATCGCCGCATCGGGCCCGCGCCCGACCAGAAACTCGTCCTGCTGCGAAATCAGCAGATTGCCCGTTGCGGCATTGACCGACACCGTCTCGCCGCTGCGCCCCTGCACGCCCGAGCCCAATATCCCAGCCTGCCCCAGCGTCGCACCAGACCCGCGCGCAAAGCCCGCACCCGAACCCATAAAAATCGATACCATCCAAAAACTCTCCGCGATGCATGGGGGCGAGACTGGAGCACGCGAGCCGGATGGCACCGGCGATCGATCGCTCCTTCGCCAAGGTCCGGCGAAGCGCGAAAAAATTTAGGCTTTTCGGCGCCGGATCGCGCGCGGCCGCCTTCGGATGTGGCAAAGAAGGCGGAGAGCCGGGTCTTTTACTTCCAAAATGGATGTAATAAGCAATGGAAACGGATGCGTTTCAGCAGTTTTGCTTTCGCGGGCAAGATCAGCCGCCCAGCGCGGGAATCGTCAGATAAAGGTCCCGGGCAAACGCCGTCATCCGGCCGATCATCCAGGGGCCGAGCAGGATCAGCATCAGCCCCGCGGTAATGATCTTGGGCACGTAGCTGAGCGTAATCTCTTGAATCTGGGTTGCAACCTGGAACACCGAAATGATCAACCCGATAAGCAGCGTGGCCAGCATGACCGGCCCCGCCACGACCGCGGCATTCCAGAGCATGTCGTTCAGATAGTCGAGCGCGCGATCCGGGGTCATGTTCACCTGCCAATTTCGTGCCGGATATGCACGGAAACGCGCGCTTTGCCTATAGAAAAACCCAAAGCGATTTTAATGGATTATCCCGCTTGACCGTCCCGAAAATTAGAGGAATCAATAGCATTGCCGAATCGTCGGCGTGGGGCGCAAAATAGATGGGGCTTATCGAGGCAGCGACAGCAGCCATTACAGGCGCGGAGCGTCGTATCGAAGTCGCTTCGAAGAATATCGCAAATGTCCAGACTCCCGGTTACAAGCGGGAAATATCCTATACAGAAATATCCGAATCGGTTGCAAATGGCCGTTTCGATCAGATCGCGCATCCGGTCACGCGGTCGGCGATATTTACAGAGCAAGCGGTGCTGACGGAGACTGGAGGCCGGCTGGATCTGGCAATTCGCGGCGAAGGCTATCTATTGCTGAGGGCCGGCGATCGGTTTTTCCTGGCGCGGGGCGGACAGTTCAAGCGCGATCCGGAAGGGGCGTTGGTCGACGGCCAGGGGCGCGTCGTTCAGCAGGCGGGCGGCGGCGATCTGGTGATCGACACCGACACGCCCGAGATATTGACCGACGGGACCGTGCTTTCGGATGGTGTGCCGGTCGGCGGCGTGGGGCTTTACGCCGCTGCCGCCGACGTCGGCTCCGACGCCTTTCGCGCCGGCCTCAGCGCCGATCGCGCGATCGCGCTGACGCCAGGCGACGCCGGCGAGATTGTGCAGGCGATGGTCGAGCGATCGAACGTCGTCCTGTCCGACGAAATGATCGGACTGGTGCGCACCCAGCGCATGGCGGAAGCGGGCGCCCAGCTCGTGCGCGCCTATGATCAGCTGATCGGACAGGCGATATCGACCTTTGGCAGGAGAGGATAATGAATCAGGCGCTCGAGGTTGCCGCCGTTTCGCTTCGCGCGCAGCAGCGCGCGCTCGAAACGATGGCGAATAACATCGCCAATGTGAACACGCCTGCCTTCAAGCGGTCGGACGTCCTCTTTGCCGAAGTCGTCGGCAGCGGGCCCGCGCCGCTGACCCGCGCCGAAGAATTGGCGCGCAGTCCGATCGCGCAGTCGGGCGGAGTCCATTTCGCGGCGCGCGACATGATCTCGCTGCAAGGGGAAATGCGGCCGACCGGCAACACGCTCGACATCGCGATCGACGGCCGCGGGTTCATCGAGCTTGCGGGCCCCGACGGCCAGACATGGCTGTGGCGCGGCGGACGGCTGTCGGTCAATCGCGACGGATATCTCGCCGCCGACGGCAGCGTCTTGCAGTCGCTGATCGCCGTCCCCGACGACGCGTCGGGACTGACGATCGGCCGCGACGGCGTCGTCGCCGCGAAGACCGCGGACGGCGAAGCGATCGAACTCGGACAGATCATGCTGGTGCGCGTCGACAGCGATACCAGTCTGGAGCGCGCACGGCCCGGCATCTACCGCGCGGCCGACGATGCGCGGATCGTCGATGCGGTCGCGGGGGAAGACGGGACGGGCACCATCGAGCAGGGCATGGCCGAGGAATCGAACGTCGATTTTTCGGCGGCGATGGTCCAACTGCTGATGATCCAGCGCGCCTACGCCGCCAATGCGCAGGTCATCCAGGCGGCGGACCAGATTTCCTCGCTGACGAACAATCTGAAGCGATAGCCGATCCGGTGGCGGTCCCCCTGTTTCTGATGGTCTTGCTCGCCAGTGACGCGCCCGCGGCCGACGCCGCGACGTCGCGCATCATGCTGCGCGACGATCTCGTGCGCGTCGGCGACCTTGCCCTGGTCGCGGAGGGCGCAGAGATGGTCGTCGCGCGCCTGCCCTCGAAACATTCGGTATTGACGCTAACTGAGGCGCAGCGCCGCGACCTGTTGCAACGGCGCGTGCCGGCGGGTGACCTCCGCTTGCGGCACCGCGGAACCGTCGCGCTCGAAAAGCCTGCAGCGCCGCCGCGCACGGAGGGGCCCTGCTATGTCGCTCGCGTCGACCTGGCGCCCGGCGCCTATCTGTCGCGCGACGATGTGGCGGAGACCGCGTGTGTGCGTGCCCCGGTCGAGCGGCGGCTGCGCTATGATGCCGAAGCGGGAGCCGCTTTCGCATATGCGGACATTCCCGCGGGAACGCCTCTCGGACGGCTGCGGGTCGCTGCGCAGGACCCGATCGCGGCCGGGCAGGCGATGCTGCTGCGCACCCGGGTGGGACCGGTGACGATCGAACGGCGCGTGACCAGCCTGCAACCCGCGCGGCCGGGCAAGCGCCTGTTCGTCCGCACCGAGGACGGGCAATTGCTCGCGTCCGGATGGACGGACCCTGCGACGGACGGCGACCGGTGATGCGGCTGCTGTTTCTGACCACGGTGCTCGTGGCGACGCCGGCCGCACAGGCGGAGCAGCTCTATACCGGCGGGCCATGGGCGGGCGTGGCGAGCGAGCAACCGCGCGCGCGGGGTCGGCGACGTCGTGATGGTGCTGATTTCGGAGAGCGCGAGCGCCACCAACCGCGTGCGCAACAATTCGAGCAAGAACACCAGCCTGTCGGGAGGCATTTCGGTCGGTTCGATCGACGAAAGCGCCGACCTTGGCCTCCGCGGCGGCTATTCGGGCTCGGGCGAGGTCGAGCGCACCGACCGGTTCGTCGCGCGCATTGCCGCGCAGGTCGTCGAAATCCTTCCCAACGGCGACTTCGTTCTCGAGGGCAGCCAGCATCTGATGATCAACGGCGAACGGCGCGACATCATCCTGCGTGGGCAAGTGCGGCAGGTCGATATTTCGGGAGAAAATTCGATCCCTTCGTCGCGACTCGCCAATGCCCAGATCAATTATGACGGCAAGGGCTGGGTCAGCCGCAGCGCCAAGCCCGGGCTGATCAATCGTATCTTCAGCTTCCTGGGGATCGGCTGATGCGCCGCGGGGGGCTTTTCCTGCTGGCGTTGCTTGCTTTGGCCGTGCCGGCGGGAGCGATCGCGCAGGACGCGCCGATCAAGGCGCTCGGACGGTTCGACGGCTGGCGCGAAAATTCGCTGATCGGATATGGCGTGGTGATCGGCCTCGCCGGGACAGGCGATACGCGGCGCAGCGAGGTGACGCGGCAGGCGCTGCGCAATGTCCTCGGCCGCCTGGGCACCAGCGTCAGCGAAGACCAGATCAACAGCCGCAACGCCGCGGTGGTGATCGTCACCGCCACCCTGCCGCCGTCGGCCAATCCCGGCGACCGGATCGACGCCGTCGTCTCCTCGATCGGCGATTCGCGCTCGCTCGCCGGGGGCACCTTGCTGATGACGCCGCTGCTCGGCCCCAACCAGCAGCCCTATGCGCTGGCGCAGGGGCCGCTGACCGTGGGCGGGCATGATTTCGAAAATAATCTGAACCGGCAGCAGCGCAACTTTCCCACCACCGCCGTGCTCGCAGGCGGCGCGACGATCGAGTCGCCCGTTAACGCGCAGATATTGAAGAGCAGCGGCGAGATTTCGTTCCTGCTCAGCCAGCCGAGCTTCACGACCGCCTCGCGGATCGCCGAGGCGATCAACGGGCGGATAGGCGGCGGGTTGGCGTTCGTGCGCAACGCCGACGAGGTCGTGGTGCGGTTCGCAGGGGGACGCGAGGGGCTGCCCTCCTTCGTCGCCGGCATCGAAAATCTCCGCGTCGCCCCCGACAGTCCGGCGCGGATCGTGATCAACGAGCGGACCGGAACGATCGTCGCGGGCGCCGAGGTCCGGATTTCGAGCGTCGTGGTGTCGCAAGGCGACATCCGCGTGACCGTGACCAGCGAGAATTATGCCAGCCAGCCGAGTTTCATCGGCGGGTTTGCCAGCGACGTGCAGAGCCTGATCGTCACCAACACCAAGCTCGAAGTCGAAGATGGCGCGAACGATGTCGTCGCGACCTTTCCGAACACGACGGTGGGCGACCTGGTGCAGGGACTATCGCGCTCGCGCGTGGGCACCCGGCGGATCATCAACATTCTGCAGGCGATGAAGGCGGCCGGGGCGCTGCACGCCGACATCGTGGTTCAATAAGAGGAGCAGGGCATGTCGTCGGTTTCGGAAACAGTGGCGATCAAGGCGATGGATGGCCTGTACATGCGCGCCGCGGCGATCGCCGAAAATATCGCGAACAGCAATTCGCAGACTTTTCATATCCGGTCGGTCGCGTTCGAGGATGCGCTGCGCCAGGCGGCCGAGCAAGGCATCGACGCCCTTTCGGCATTCGAGCCGCGCATGCAGGCGGCGCCGATGGCCGGCAGCGACGTGCGGCTCGATCTCGAGATGGCGAGCGCTTCCGCAACCTCGCTGCGCTATTCGGCGCTGTCTGATGTCCTGAACCGCCAGATGCAGCTGAATCGCCTGGCGATCCGCGGAGGACAGTGATGGAAGCGATGCAAATCAGCCGTTCGGGCATGGATGTCGAATGGCAGCGCCTGCAGGTAATCGCACAGAATATCGCGAACATGAACACGACGCGGACCGGCAGCGGGGGCGTCTATCAGGCACGCCGGCTGGTGTCGGGGCCGGTCGGTGGGTTTGCGCAGATCCTGTCGCGCTATCCCGGACAGCCGGCGGCGCCGCGAAATGGCGTCACCGTTTATGACATCGCGGCGACGGGCGCCGGTACCCAGCGGGTTTTCGACCCATCGCATCCGCATGCCGACGAATCGGGCTTCGTGACCATTCCGGCGATCAGCCAGGCCGACGAGATGACTTTGATGATCAAGACGACGCGCGCTTATGAGGCCAATCTGGTAGCGCTGTCGGCCGCGCAGCAGATTTATTCGAGCGCACTGCAGGTAGGCCGCCAGGCATGAGCGCGATCGCAGCCATCGCAGCGATCGGCCCGGCCGCCGACGGCGGCGCGGCGAGTATCGAGCGCGCGATCCCGGCGCGGCAGGCCGCGGCGGCGCCGGTCGATTTTTCGACGCTGTTGACGCAGGGCGTCGCATCGATGGACGCAAAGGTCGCGCACGCCGATCGCATGGTCACCCGCTTCGCGCTCGACGACGGCGTTCCGCTTCATCAGGTGACCATAGCGCTCGAGGAAGCGCGGCTTTCGGTGGAATTCGCTCCGATCTAGACTTGGTCTTTGTTTATGATGACGACGATGCGCAAGCGGCGCACGCCTATGGCCAGCTCGCCCTGCGCATCAGTTCTTGGATGTCGATGCAGACCGCAGCAGGGCAACTCTTTGATGTCGACGTGCGACTTCGACCTGACGGTATCTCGGGGCTTGCCGCCATTAGCCTTGGTGGCTTGGAGAGCTACTTGCGGGAAAAGGCTTGGGTTTGGGAACATCAGGCATTGACCCG
>JACDQN010000006.1 GCA_015657575.1 Sphingopyxis sp. | reverse complement strand
GGGATAGACGAGCAACTTGTCGACGACGCCGGTCAGCCGCGCGAGCGCGAAGTCGAGCGTGATCGTCGCATCGGGACCGATGAAGCGCTCGACCGAGGAATGGCTGATGTCGCGTTCATGCCACAGCGCGACATTCTCCATCGCCGGGAGCGCGGCGCTGCGGACCATGCGCGCGAGCCCCGTCAGGTTTTCGGTGAGCACGGGGTTGCGCTTGTGCGGCATCGCCGACGAACCCTTTTGACCGGGCGAGAAATATTCCTCGGCCTCGAGGACTTCGGTGCGCTGAAGGTGGCGAACCTCGACCGACAGCCGCTCAATCGAGGAGGCGATCACGCCGAGAACCGCGAAGAACATCGCGTGGCGGTCGCGCGGGATGACCTGCGTCGAGACAGGCTCGATCGACAGGCCGAGCTTCGCCGCGACATGCGCCTCGACGCGGGGGTCGATATTCGCAAAGGTCCCGACCGCGCCCGAGATGGCACAAGTGGCGATTTCGGCGCGCGCGGCCTGGAGGCGGAGCTTGCAGCGCGAAAATTCGGCATAGGCTTCGGCGAGCTTGAGCCCGAAGGTCACAGGCTCGGCGTGGATGCCGTGGCTGCGGCCGATGGTCGGGGTGAGTTTATGTTCATAGGCGCGGCGCTTGATCGCTTCGAGCAGCGCATCGAGATCGGCGAGCAATATGTCGGCCGCCTGGCTGAGCTGCACCGCCAGGCAGGTATCGAGCACGTCGCTCGACGTCATCCCCTGATGCATGAAGCGCGCTTCGTCGCCGACATTTTCGGCAACCCAGGTCAGAAAGGCGATGACGTCGTGCTTGGTGACGGCTTCGATCGCGTCGATCGCATCGACGTCGATCTTCGGGTTGGTCGCCCACCAGTCCCACAATGCTTTGGCCGCCGATTTGGGAACGGTACCCAGTTCGGCAAGCGCGTCGGTCGCGTGCGCCTCGATCTCGAACCAGATGCGAAAGCGATTCTCGGCGGACCAGATCGCCGTCATCTCGGGACGGGCATAACGCGGAACCATTGATTTTCCTTCCTTTTATGGCGCGCAATTCGGCGCCTCACCGCGAATATTCGGCGGAATCACGACAGGGCGCCCCCTAGCAGGGACAAGGCGCTTCGCCAATCGCGGCTCGGCCGCAACCTTGGGCGGCGAGGGCGGGTTGCTTTGATGCCCCATCAGAAAAGGCGAGGATCGCACCCGGTGCCATCGTCGCCGCTACAGGAGAAAATCATGTTGAAACAGATGCTTTTGATCGGCGCTGCGGCAGTCAGCTTCCCGGTTCTCGCGCAGACGACGACCGAGCCGGCACCGCCCACCGATCAGCCCGCGCCCACCGAGCAACCGGCGTCGACCCCGACCGAAGAACCCGCGCCTGCGCCAACCGAAGAGCCTGCCCCGGCTCCGACTGAAGAGCCCGCGCCGGCTCCGGACGGAGAAAAGGACAAGGAAAAGAAGAAGAAGGACAAGGACCAGACCGAAGAGCCGGCCCCTGAGCCGCAGACCTGACCCCCCTTTTTTTGGAGATAGATCATGTTGAAGAAGATGCTTTTGATCGGTGCCGCCGCCGTGAGTTTCCCGGCGATGGCGCAAAACCAGCCTGCCGAACAGCCGGCCCCGCCGCCCGCCGAATCGCAGCCGGCCCCCACTCCGGCGGATCCGGCCCCTACCGATCCGACTCCGGCCCCTGACGCGTCGTCCACGCCGCCGGCGGCCGATACCACCGCTCAGCCGGCACCCGCCGGCAACCCCGCCGCGACAACTCAGCCCGCGCCTTCGAGCGCTCCGGCCACCGCGACCCAAATCGCGCAGATCGTCGAAAAGGAATTCCCGACATATGACGGCGACAAGAACGGCGAGCTCAACGAAAGCGAGTTCGCGGCCTGGATGAAGAAGCTGCGTTCGGCTACCGAGCCCGGTATCGACACCGAATCCGAAGCGGTGAAGACGTGGATTGGCCAGGCATTTGCTGCCGCGGACGCCGATAAGTCGACCGGCGTCAACAAGACCGAATTGACCGGTTTCCTGTCGCGCGGCGCTTAACCGCTCCGTCTGACTGGGTGGTGCAGCCGTCGGATTCGTCCGGCGGCTGCATCGCGGTGCGCGATCAGGGTTGTTCAACCGAGATGATCGTCAACCGATGGACGGCACCCCCGCGATCGGGCCAGTTGATCGACTGCCCGACACTGAGACCGATCAGGCCGGCGCCCACCGGCGTCAGGATCGATATTCGCCCCGCCGATATGTCGGCTTCGCCGGGATAGACCAGGCATATGGTGCGCTCGGCACCGCTGTTTTCGTCGCGGAAGCTCACGCGCGATCCCATCGTCACGACATTCGCGGGGATATCAGCGCGGTCGCAGATGGCGGCGCGATCGATTTCGTCGAGCAGCATTTCGTAAAAGTCGATCGAGTCGCGTTGCCGTTGCAGCGTCAATTCGGTGAGCGCATCGGCTTCGCTGTCGATCATGCGGATCGGGGGCATGACGCCCCTCTGCTTGGTCTTTGTCATGGCGCGGACTTTCCGGCTGGCGCGCGGCAATCGCTTGCGCGGCAAGGTTGAAAGGAAAACCCCCGGGTTCGGGGCAATCGCGCCGGAACCCGGGGCTAGGTGCCCGCGAGAAGCTGTCCCCCATGATGGCGGAAGCGGAAAAGGACGCATGTGCCTTGCATGAGGATCAGATGTCCGAGACCGCTGCGGAAGTCAAATATGGCCCAGGATCACAGCAGCCCCATCGCACGAAAGCTGCGATAGTCGGACCCGCCGATGACGATATGGTCGTGAAGCGCGATGCCGAGCTTCCCCGCCGCGTCGGCGATGTCGCGCGTGATCGCGATATCCTGCCGGCTCGGCTCGGGGCTGCCGCTCGGATGATTGTGCACGAGGATGATCGCCGATGCGCCGAGTTCGAGCGCGCGCTTGATCACTTCGCGAACATAGATCGCCGACTGGTCGATCGAGCCTTCGCTGACCAGCTCGTCACGGATCAGCATGTTGCGCGAATTGAGATAAAGCACCCGCACGCGCTCGATGTCGATCGGCCCCATGTCCGCGCGCAGCCAGTCGAGCAGTGCATCCCAGCTGGAGAGCAGGGGCTTGTCGCGAAACTCGCCTTTGAGCATCCGCAGGCTCACGGCTTGGACGATTTTGAGCGCGGCGATCGCTCCGTCGCCGAGACCATCGACGCGGCGCAGCGACTCCGGATCGGCGCTGATCAGCTGCGCTAACGATCCAAATTCGTCCAGCAGCCGTTTCGCAAGCGGCTTGGTATCGCGGCGGGGGATCGCGAGCGCGAGCAGATATTCGACCAGTTCATAGTCGGCGAGTGCATCGCGCCGGCGTCGAGCAGACGATGGCGAAGCCGCGCGCGATGTCCCGAATGATCGGTTTCCCCCATCGCTCTCGAATAACCGCCTTGTGGGGCGCACTCAACGGCCATAAGGTTTTCCATCTATGGCAACGTCCTGTTTCCTGCAGCCAATTGCGCCATTTCGGCGTTATCTCGCTGCACAGGGCGGACCCTTCGGGGCGCGTGACGACAAAAAGAAAGCGCCATGATGGAGGTTGTCGACAGCGACGCGCCAGTACCGCGGCCCAAATATCGAACCTTGCTGTTCAAGAAGCGCTGGATGACCGCCGCGGCGGCGATCGTCGTGGTCGGCGGGGTGTGGTTGCTGCGTGAACCGATCGCCGACGAATTCATCAGCGGCGAGCTTGGCAACCGCGGGGTTCCGGCCAGCTACCGGATCGATTCGATCGGCTTTCGCAGCGAACGGCTGTCAAACGTCGTGATCGGCGATCCGGCGCGCCCCGACCTGACCGCGAAGCGCGTCGAGGTCTTCCTCGGCTATGGTTGGTCCGGGCCTTATGTGTCCGGCATTCGCGCAGAGGGCGTACGGCTCTATGGGCGGTTTATCGACGGTCGCCTGTCGCTGGGTGCGCTCGACAAGTTTCGCGATCCGGCGAGCACCGATCCCTTTGCCTTGCCCGATATCTCGGTGCGGCTGAACGACGCGCGTGCGCGTGTCGAAACGCCCTGGGGCAATATCGGCGCGGCGTTGAACGGCCGCGGCAATTTGCGCAACGATTTCACCGGCAAGCTGGGACTCGTCGCGCCGCGCATCGCCGCGGCAGGGTGCGAGGGGCGGGACTTCAGCTTTTACGGGACGCTGCTGGTGCGCGATGTGCGGCCGCAACTTGTCGGCCCGCTGCGCGGATCGACCCTGCGCTGTGCCGACGACACCATAAGCGCGGCATCGCCGCAGGTCGCGCTCGATATATCATTGTCCGAAGATTTGCAGAGCTGGAAGGGCGAGGCCGATGCAAGCATTGCCGCGCTCGTCGCGGGCGCGATGCGCGCCGACCGGCTCGGCATGCTGTCGCGCTTCGATGGCAATGCGAAAGCAACCAATATCAGTCTTGATGCCGAGATGGCGCGGGTGCGCAGTGAGGATTTCGCTGCCGAGACGGTGAATCTCGGGGCCAAGGGAGTGGTGGGAGAAAAAGCGCCGACGCTGGGTGGCAGCGTCCGCTTTGCCAGTGCGAGTGCGAGCGAGGCGCTGCGGCGTTCGATTGCCGGCGGCAGCGGGCGATTGGCCGGAACTCCCATCGGGCCGCTGGTCGGCCGCGCGGGGACGGCGCTTGCGCAAATGCTGGCAAATGTCGGGGGCAGCGCCGAATTCGCGCTGGCGGGAGAAGGGCGCGCCTTGCACTTCGATCTGATTGCGCCGCAACTCGCCGGAGCCAGCGGTGCGCGCTTCACGGGCGATGCCGACAGCCGGATTTCCTATCTGCTCGGCGCTCCCAAGCCCGCGATCATCGCCGACGGGCGCTGGAGCTTTGGCGGCGGCGATTTGCCGTCGGGAACGATCGACCTCGAACGCCGCGCCGACGGAACGGTTGCCGGGCTTGCCAGCTTTGCGCCCTATAGCGCAGGCGACGCGCGCCTTGCGCTGACGCCCGTGCGCTTTTCCGGCATACCGAACGGGCTGCTCCGCTTCGCAGGCGTCGCCGAGCTTTCGGGGCCGCTGGCGGGCGGGCGCTTAGAGGGGCTGCGCATACCGGTCACCGGAACGCTGGCCCCGACCGGGGACTTCGCGCTCAACGGCGGGTGCAGCCGGGTGGCGGCGCAGCGGATCGCCGTGTCGGGCTTTCGTCTGGCGCCCGTCGCGATCGATCTTTGCAGCCGTCGGGGCGCGCCGCTGCTCGTCGCGGGACCGCGCGGCCTCAACGGGAATATCCGCATCCCTTCCATTCGCCTGCGCGGTGCGAGCGGGGCGTCGCCCTTCGCGTTCGACAGCGGAGCGGCGGCGATCGACCTCGCGGCGATGCGCTGGTCGATTGCACGCCCCGACGTCCGGCTCGGTAGCGGCGAGAGCGTCACCCGCTTTGCCGCCGAGGCGATTACGGGGCGCGGAACATCGCAGGGCCTGGCGGGCGATTTACGCGGTGCCAGCGGGAAGATCGGCGCGGTGCCGCTGAATATGAGCGAGATTGCCGGGCAATGGCGCTGGGAGAAAAGCGCACTGACGCTGAACGGCGGTCTGCTGCTGACCGACAGCGCGCCTGAGGCGCGTTTCTACCCGCTCGTGAGCAACGATGCGAGGCTGCGCTTTGCAGGCGGGCTGATCGACGCGACCGCGGGGTTCAGCGAGCGGGCCACCGGGACGAAAATTCTCGACACGGTCATCCGGCACAGGTTGGCCGATAGCAGCGGCTCGGCCGATCTGATCGTCAGGGAACTGCGTTTCAACGAAGCGTTCCAGCCCGACCAGTTGAGCTATCTGGCCAAGGGTGTCGTCGCCAACGTCCGCGGCTCGGTCGCCGGCGATGGGCGAATCGAATGGACGAGCGCGGGCGTCACCAGCCGGGGGACCTTCGCGACCGCGAACACCGACCTGGCTGCGGCTTTCGGTCCCGTCACGGGGCTGACGACGACGCTGACCTTCGATGACCTGATCGGACTGCGGTCGGCACCGGGGCAGGTCGCGAGGGTGAAGGAAATCAATCCCGGCATTCCCGTGGTCGACGGCGCGATCGAATATCGCCTGCTCGGCGACAATCGCATCCGGGTCGAGGGCGGCAGCTGGCCCTTTGCCGGCGGCAAGCTGGTGCTTCATCCGACGACGCTCGATTTCAGCGCCGAACATGCGCGGCGGCTGTCGTTCGATATCGTCGGCGTCGATGCCGCGGTGTTCCTGCAAAGCTTCGGTTTCGACAACATCAACGCGACGGGCATTTTCGACGGGACGCTGCCGGTCGAGTTCGACGGGCTGGGCGGGCGGATCGTCGGCGGGCGGATCGATGCGCGCGGCGGCGGTGGGACGCTGGCCTATGTCGGCGAATTGTCGAACCGCAACCTCGGCGCGATCGCCAATTTTGCCTTTGGCGCGTTGCGCAGCCTGAAATATGACGATCTGACGATCGTGCTCAACGGGGATCTCGACGGTGAAATGGTGACCGATATCCGCTTCGGCGGCGTGGGGCAGGGCGAAGGCGCCACGCGCAATTTCCTGACCAATCAGGTCGCGAAGCTGCCGCTCGTCTTCAATGTGAAGATTCGCGCGCCCTTCCGTCAATTGCTCACCTCGGCAAAGGGCTTTTACGATCCGTCGCTGCTCATCGAACAGAATTTGCCCGCCCTGATGCGCGCCCAGGAAGAGGCCGAAGCGGCCGCCAGAGGCGCATCCAACCCCGTTCAGCCCCCAGAAAGCGAGCCCGTGCAATGAAGATGACCAAGACTGGAGCAAGGAGGCTGGCCATAGGCGGTCGCTGTCTGGTGGTAATGACGGGAATGTCGGCCCTTGCGGGCTGCGTCCAGATCGAAACGCCCGACAAGCCGATCGAAATCAACCTGAACATCAACATCCGTCAGGAAGTGGTGTACAGGCTGGATGGCGATGCCAAAAGGCTCATCGAGCAGAATAGCGAGATATTCTGATGGGGAAGAATGTGATGCGTATGAAGATGTGGAAACCGACCGGTCTGGCGCTCGCTGCGATTGCGGCGACGGCTGCGGTCGCCCTTTCGGTGCCGTCGGCGATGGCGCAGCGCGACCCGGCCTATGCTGCCGCGCGCGCTGCAGGCCAGATCGGCGAACAGCCCGACGGTTATCTGGGTTTTGCGACGGCGCCGACCCCAGCGATCCGCGCGCTGGTCCAGGATCTCAATATCAAGCGCAAGGCGGCCTACACCGCGAGTGCGCAGTCGACCGGCAGCACGGTCGAACAGTTCGCTTTCACCAGCGGCTGTAACCTGATCGCCAACACCAAGCCCGGTGAGAAATATCAGACGCCCGGCGGTGCCTGGAAAACCCGCGATGCCAGCCCGCCCGAACGCGACGCGCGCTGCCCATAATTTTGTTCGCATAACGGGACCCCAGGGTCCTCAGATGCCGCCGCGCCCCTAAACGCGGCGGCATTTTTGCGTGCCGGCGCAGAGTCTGGCCGTGCACCTGCGCGCGGGCATTGACTTAATCGGGCGTCGTTCCTAAACGGGCCGCGCCTTAGGGGTCCCCCGAATTTTCGGGCCTTTTTTTGCAGGCGGAATCGGAAATTTCCGGCTCTGTTTCAGGAGGATGGCGAGGAAATGACGGGGAACGGCAGCGATCCGGAAGCAGCTTCGGAGGATTCGCGCCTGGTCTCGCTCGAAGAGCGATTAGACCGGGCCGAAGCCGCAGAAGCGAAGCGGACCGCGGTGAACGCCGGACCGGAATCCGATGCCAATTACCGGCTCGGCAACCGCGTTCTGGCCGAACTGCTGGGCGGACTGATCGGCGGCGGCTTGTTCGGCTGGCTGATCGATCGCTTCGCCGACACGTCGCCCTGGGGTCTTTTGGTGATGTTGTTCATGGGAATCGTCGTGGCGTTCCGGAACATCATTCGCCTGACAACGACGCCTCGCAAATAGCGGGGCAAGAACGAAATTCCTCGCGGGACGGCCGAATGCGCCGCCCCGCAATGCGCGTGGAGTGAAGAGTGGCGGCGGAATCCGGCAAGATCGACCCGATGCACCAGTTCGAGGTGACCCCGCTCGGCGGCGGTTTCAACCTCGGCGGTCATGAAGTGGTGTTCACCAACAGCGCGCTGTGGATGGTGATCGCGGCGATCGCGCTTGGCATCTTCATGTGGGGCGGCATGCGCCGCCAGCTCGTGCCCGGC
Source organism: Sphingopyxis sp. (assembly GCA_015657575.1). Lineage (GTDB taxonomy): Bacteria > Pseudomonadota > Alphaproteobacteria > Sphingomonadales > Sphingomonadaceae > Sphingopyxis. The sequence continues at coordinate 813 of JACDQN010000006.1, read as the reverse complement.
CGTTGGCAGGCCGCGGTCGAAGGCTTCACCGGCTTCATTTCGAGCATGATGATGGCGAATATCGGCACCGAGGGCCGCAAATATACGCCCTATGTCTTCTCGCTCTTCATGTTCATCCTCTTCTGCAACTTGCTCGGCATGTTGCCGCTGGGCGTGCTGGGGCTTCATCCCTTCACCGTCACCAGCCACATCGCGATCACCGGCGTTCTCGCGCTGATCAGCTTCGCGATCGTTCTCGTCGTCGGCTTCTGGCGCCACGGCCTGCACTTTTTCTCGCTCTTCGTGCCGCACGGTACGCCGCTGCCGATGATCCCGATCATCGCGCCGATCGAGTTCGTGTCTTCATGGTCCGCCCGTTCAGCCTCGGCCTGCGTCTCTTCGTCGCGATGACTGCCGGTCACGTGCTGCTGAAGGTGCTTTCGGGCTTTGTGATCAACGGTTTCAACGCTGAAACGCTCTGGCTCGGTTCGATCGTGTCGGTGCTCAGCTTCGTCCTGATGATCGGCATCAGCGCGCTCGAGCTGCTGGTTGCTGGCATCCAGGCCTATGTTTTCGCCCTGTTGACCTCGCTGTACATCAACGACGCGGTCAATCTTCACTAATTTCGTTTTATAATAAACGTTTACACCAAGGAGTTATTACAATGGACGCAGAAGCAGCAAAGCTGATCGGTGCCGGTCTGGCCGCTATCGGTGCCGGCATGGCCGCCATCGGTGTGGGTAATGTGTTCGGCAGCTTCCTCGAAAGCGCGCTGCGCAACCCCGCGGCCGCCGACGGCCAGCAGGGCCGCCTGTTCATCGGCTTCGCCGCTGC
>JACDQN010000247.1 GCA_015657575.1 Sphingopyxis sp. | reverse complement strand
GTTCGTACCAGGCGATCGATGCCGTCATGTCCTTGACCCCCATCGAGCAGGTGAGCTCGGACCCGATCTGAAGCGCCATATATCCTCCCTTGGCGGCAAGGCGACCGGTGCGGCGAAGCCTCCCGCACCCCAAATCACTTGCTACTACGGTCTGGTTTTTATAGTTAGTTGTAAATGCCGTCAAGAACGCCCGATCCGCTGCTCGTGCAGCTCGGCAGCCACCGCTGGCTCGTGCCATTGCTCGCCGATCTGGCAGCACATAGGGGCGCGCGCTTCGTCGAGCTTGTGCACAGGCTGGGTCTGTCGCGAGACAGCCTGACGCGCACGCTCGATGCCGCTGCGGCGATCGGCTGGGTGCAGCGCAACCCAGGCCACGGCCACCCGCTGCGCCCCGAATATATCCTCACCGGAAAGGGCGCCGCCGCGGCCTCACGCGCCGCCACGATCGCTGAAGCACAAGCGGAGATCGGTTTGCCACCCGGCGCCGCGACGCGGTGGGGCTTGCCGCTCGTCGCCGGAATCGGCGCTGGCCACGACCGCTTCAACGCGCTGTCGCGGCTGCTCGCCCCCGCCACCCCGCGCGCGCTGTCGCAGGGGCTGACCGCGCTCGGCAAGCATGGGCTGATACAGCGCGAGGTGATCGACGCCCGACCGCCGGCGAGCCGCTATGACCTGACGAAAAGCGGCGCGCTGCTCGCCGCCGCCTGCGTGGCTTAAGCCAGCGCCGCCTTCACGAAATCGGCCGCACGCTCACCGATCATGATGCTCGGCGCGTTGGTGTTGCCGCTGACCAGCCGCGGCATGATGCTCGCGTCGGCGACCCACAGTCCCTCGATCCCGTTCAGTTTCAGCGTCGGATCGACCACCGCTTCGGCATCGCTTCCCATCCGGCACGTGCCGACGGGGTGATAGACGGTATCGGCACGGCTGCGGATCAGCGCGTCGAGCGCGGCATCGTCCTCCATATTCACCGGATGCCGGTCCGCTCCCGCATAATCGGCGAGCGGCGGCGCCGCGACGACGCGGTGCATCATTCGCACGCCAGCCCTCAAGGTTGCCATATCGCGATCGTCGGTCAGGAAGCCCGGATCGATCGCCGGCGCCGCAGCGGCATCGCCCGACGCCAGCCGCACCGTTCCCCGGCTTTCGGGGCGAAGCACGCAGGCGTGGCACGAAAAGCCATGCCCCTTGACCTTGGTACGCCCATGATCCTCGAGCATCGCGGGCACGAAATGATATTGGATGTCGGGCGCGGGCAGATCGGGGCGCGATTTCCAGAAGCCGCCCGCCTCTGCGAAACAGGTCGTCATGATGCCGGTGCGCTTCATGCGGTGCTCGAAGATCGCCTTGACCATCCGCCAGCTGCCGCCCGCACTGTCGCCGAGTGGATCGGTCGATTTCGTCGCCCAGCTCGACACATAGTCGATATGGTCCTGCAAATTCTCGCCGACGCCCGCGCGGTCGGCGAAGACGGCGATGCCCTTCTCGGCCAGATGCGCGGCGGGGCCAATCCCCGACAGCATCAGGATTTGGGGCGACCCGAAGGCGCCCGCCGACAGGATCACCCCGCCCCGCGCCCGCAGCGTCTCGCGCTGTGACCCGCGGCGGATCACGACGCCCGTCGCGCGCCCGTCCTCGACGACAATCTTCTCGACCAGCGCGCCGGTGCGCACCGCGAAATTGGCCTTCTCGCGCAAAGGCTCGACATAGGCGCGTGCCGCCGACCAGCGCTCGCCGCCCTTTTGCGTCACCTGATAGAGGCCGAAACCTTCCTGTTGCGCACCGTTGAAATCGCTCGTGCGCGGCAGCTGCAGCGCCGCCGCGCTCTCGATGAAGCGCCGGCTCGTCACATTGGGCCAGCGCTGGTCCATTACGTTGAGCGGACCATCTGCGCCGTGGAAATCGTCGGCGCCGCGCTCATTCCCCTCGCTGCGCTTGAAATAGGGCAGGACGTCGGCGTAGCTCCACCCCGTCGCGCCGAGCGATGCCCACTGGTCGTAATCGAAGGCGTGCCCGCGGATATAGACCATCGCGTTGATCGCGCTCGACCCGCCCAACCCGCGCCCGCGCGGCTGATAGCCGGTGCGGCCGTTCAACCCCCGCTGCGGCACCGTTTCATATTTATAGTTCGACGCGTTGGGGATGAAGGGCATGAAGCCGGGCGTCTTGATCCGCATATTGTCGTTGCGGCCGCCGGCTTCGACGAGACAGACGCTGCGCGTCCCGTCTTCGGCGAGCCGTCCGGCCGCAGCGCTTCCTGCGCTGCCGCCGCCGATGACGATGATGTCGAACTGATCCATTCGGGCTCTCCCTCGCGCCGCCTGCTGGCGGTCGTCCGGGTGCTTACATGAATGTCATTAGCCGAAGAGGCAAGATCGCTGATGTCGAAGATCAGCGAAACACCAGACTGACAACGAATAGCAGGGTCTGCGATGCGGCAAGAGCTGGAGCGATCCACATCAGACAGCCGCCTGCCGCCAAACCGCGATCCTCGCGCCGCCAAGCAAGTATCGCGCACAATGGGAAGACCAGCAGAACTGCCGACGCGATGGGATGAGGGAAGCCCACAACGCCCCCTCCCATGCCTACGCGGAACAGGAAAAATATCAGCGACACGGCGCCTGTCAGAAGCGCAGCACCGCCCCAACTCTTCCACTGCACTTTCGGCGTCACTCCGCCGGTTCCTCCACCGGCCGCCCCGCCGCCCAGCGTTCCTTGATCATCGCGCTCGTCGCGCGGCTGCCGTCGTGGCTCCAGCCGGGTTCACGCCACATATAAGAGAGCTTGTGCCGCCACGGCGCCGCCCACACGTCCTTCGCGATCCCGACCCATTCATGCACCGCAGCCCACAGGATATTGAAGCTGCCGAGCTGCTTGACGATGCCGTACCGCACCGGCTCGTCGTCACGCTCGGCGACGAAGCTGCCGAACATCTTGTCCCAGATGATGAAGACGCCGGCATAATTCGCATCGAGATAGCGCGGATTCACGCCGTGATGGACGCGGTGGTGCGACGGTGTGTTCATCACCGCTTCGAACCATTTAGGCAGCCGCTTGATCGCCTCGGTATGGATCCAGAACTGATAGATTAGGTTCAGCCCGGCGCAGAAGAAGACCATCGCGGGCGGAAAGCCGATCAGGAACAAGGGCAGGCGGAACAGGAAGGTCAGGCTGAAAAAGCCCGTCCATGTCTGCCGCAGCGCGGTCGACAGGTTATAATGCTGCGAGCTGTGGTGGATGACATGGCTCGCCCAGAACCAGCGCACGCGGTGCGCGCTGCGGTGAAAGGCGTAATAGGCGAGGTCGTCGAGGAAGAAGCAGAGGACCCACGCCCACCACCAGCTCTTGAATTCCAGCCCGATATCGAACAGGCGAAACTGATAGACCCACACCGACGCCGCGATCACTGCCGCGCCGACAAGCGCGCCCGCAACCTGACTTCCCGTGCCGAGCATCAGCGACGTCAGCGTGTCGCGCGCGCTGTAACGGCTTTTGTCGGTACGCAGCGAAATCACCATCTCGGCGATCAGCAGCAGAATGAAGGCCGGGACAGCGTAAGTTACCGGATCGGGCAATTTATCCACGGCTGAATTCCCGCATCCGGCTCGCCCACATCCCCGCATCCTTCCCCAGCTGCAACGTCACCGCCCCGAATGTTTTCTCCGGCATTATGAGCGTCAGGAAATCCTTGTCGAGCCGGCCCACCACCTGCGCGTCGACCGGGCGCGCCGCGAAATGATTGCCGTGCGCGCGCACCAGCATCATCCGCCCTTCTTGATTGCGGACGATCGCGGCGAAGCCCGCCCGATCGCGCGCGACATCGACGCCGCGAAACCCCGCCTCGGCCTCTTCGGCGAGCCGGATCGCATGCGCCTCGTCCGCAATCCGCGGATCGGCGCCGAGCCCAATCCGGCCGACCAGCCAGACAACGAAAAATACCGCGACCAGCGACGCGCCGAGCTGGATCAATTCGGCCTGATTCATTTTTCCCCCGCGAGCGCGTCCAGCATCGGCCGCAGCCCCGACAGATCATAACCCGCCTGCGCCGCCGCATCGACGATGGCATCGACATCGTCGCCGGCGCGCGCGCTCGCTAGCGCCCACAGATGCGTCGAGCGCGTGCCCGAGCGGCAATAAGCGAGGATCGGCCCGGTCGCGCCGCCCAGCAAGGTGTCGAGCGCGTCGATCTGCGCATGGCTGAACCCCGCATGGCCGATCGGGATCGCCGCATAGGCGAGCCCCTCGGCCGCGCAGGCGGTCGAAATCTGCTCGCCCTGCGGCGCCGCCGGTTCCTCGCCGTCGGGGCGGTTGTTGACGATCATGGCAAAGCCTTGCGCCTTCGCCTCGGCAACATCCCCGATGCCGATCTGGGGGGCGACGCTGAATTGGGCGGACAGGGGACGAAAATCGCTCATGCCAGCGATCTACTCCCGCCGCCCGCTTGCTGACAAGCATGAAGGTGCCGGCAGGATAGAGCGGCGCGCTTTGGGGTGGGGAGCATCAGGTTGATCAGTCCCCC
>JACDQN010000246.1 GCA_015657575.1 Sphingopyxis sp. | reverse complement strand
GGGACCATGCGAAGCATGGTGGAGGGGCACAGGAGGTCAAACGCGGCGTTCATCTGCTCGTGCCCCTCCACCACCCTGCTGGTGTTCCTCCTCCCCCGATGGGGGAGGATCGCTACGCCGCTCACGCCGCCCGCTCTTCGATTTTACCGTCGTGCATCACGACGACGCGGTCGCAATGTTCGGCGAGTTCGGGGTCGTGGGTGATGATGAGCAATGTCGCGCCGAGCGCGGCGCGGCGCGCGAAGATCAGCTCGATGATCGACTGGCCCGTCGCGGTGTCGAGATTGCCCGTCGGTTCGTCGGCAAAGATGATCGCGGGCCCCCCGGCCATCGCGCGCGCGATGGCGACGCGCTGCTGCTCGCCGCCCGAAAGCTGCGCAGGATAATGCGTCAGCCGGTGACCCAGCCCGACGGCTTCGAGCTCGGCGGCGGCGCGGCCGAAGGGGTCGGCGATGCCGGCGAGTTCCAGCGGCACCGCGACATTTTCGAGCGCGGTCATCGTCGGCAGCAGGTGAAAGGCCTGCAGCACGATGCCGATGCGCCCGCGCCTTGCGCGGGCGAGATCGTCCTCGTCCATCGCGCCGAAATCGAGGCCTGCAACATTGATGCTGCCGCCATTGGCGCGCTCGAGCCCGGCGAGCACCGCCATCAGCGAGCTTTTGCCCGATCCGGAGGGGCCGAGCAGGGCAACCGATGTGCCTGCGGCAACCTCCAGGTCGACGCCGCGCAAAATTTCGACGGGGGCCTTGTCGCTCCCCAGAGTCAGCGTCACATTATGGGCGGCAATCGCCAGGTTTGGCGCCAGAGGTGCCGGCGGTCGTTGGGCGTCGGGCAAGGAGAGAGGACCCTTTGAAATGAGAACGGCCGGATGGCGCTCTGCACTTACATATGGTTGTGTCGCATTTCTTTGCCAACCACTCGTCGCATGCGGATCGGCGGAAAATCGATCGGCATCGACGAACGACAGGACCGCTGCGCCCAAGGCGTCGCCGATCCCGGCCGACGCGCCGCTTGTCATCGCCTTCGGTGACTCGCTTTATGCAGGATATCAGCTCGGTCCGAAGGAAGGTCTTGCGCCGCAGTTGCAGGCTGCGCTTGCCGCCGACGGCGTCGTCGCACGCGTCCAGAATGCGGGCGTGTCGGGCGACACGACCGCGGCGGGACGCCAGCGGCTGACCTATGTGCTCGACAATGCGAAGGCGAAGCCCGCGCTCGTCGTGCTCGGGCTCGGCGGCAACGACATGCTGCGCGGGATCGGTCCCGACCAGACGCGCGCGAATCTGGACGCGATGCTCGGCGAGCTCAGGAAGCGCGAGATTCCCGTGCTGCTCACCGGGATGATGGCTGCGCCCAATCTGGGCAGCGACTATGCGGGAAAGTTCAACCCGATCTATCCCGAGCTCGCGAGCAAATATGCGGTGAGCTTCTACCCCTTCATCCTCGACAATGTCGTCACCGACAAATCGCTGATGCTCGGCGACAATCTGCACCCCAATGCCAAGGGGGTGACGGTGATCGCCAAGGGACTGGCACCGCTGGTCGAGGAAGCGCTGCCGACCGCAAACTAATTGACCCTCCCTGCCGCGAAGCGGTGGGGAGGATTAATTGCCCAGCAGTTTCTCCGCCCGGACCCGCCAGGTCCCGGCCAACTCATCCATCGCCGCAAGCGCACGCAGCGCCGCCGGCTCGCGCTTCCCCGCACCCGCGATCAGCAGGCCGAACACGCGCTCGACCGTCCAATCGGGCAGCGGCCGCTCGACGAGGTCGAGGGCGTCGCCCGCGGCGACCGCGCCTTCCTCGATCACCCGATAATACCAGCCGCTGCGCCGCGTCTTAACGACGGTCGCCGGGACGCTCGCGACGCCGAAGCGGTGCCCGAGCTTCCAGCACGGCTGGCGCCCTTGGCTGATTTCGACCAGCGCGCTGCCCAAGCGATAGCGGTCGCCGACCGCGGCCTCGGTTTCGACCAGCCCCTCGGTGGAGATATTCTCGCCGAACGCACCTGCCGCGCTCAGCAGCGCATGGTCGCCCAGCTCGCCCTGCCACCATTCGTAATGGTCGCGCGGATAATGGTGGATCGCCTTGTCGACCCCGCCGTGAACGGTCAGGTCGGCTTGCTCGTCGCCTTCGATCCCCAGGAAACCGACGCGCCGTGTCCCGTCCGCCGCCTGTTTGGCGATCGCGCTCGTCTCGTCGCCGCGAAAGGCGCGCGTCTTGCCGGTGAGCAGCGCGTCGATGCCATAGCTCATGCCGTCACCCCGCGCGGCCGAACAGGATCACCGCCGCGCCGCCGAGGCAGATGGCGGCGCCGATCAGGTCCCAGCGGTCGGGCCGCGCGCCCTCGACGAGCCACAGCCACAGTAGTGCCGCGACGATATAGACGCCGCCATAAGCGGCATAGGTGCGCCCCGCATGCTCGGCATCGACGAGCGTGAGCAGCCAGGCGAAAAGCGCAAGCGAGGCCATGCCCGGCACTACCCACCATATGGGCTTGTCCATCCGGAGCCATGCCCAAAAGGCGAAACAGCCCGCGATCTCGGCGAGCGCGGCGGCGACATAGGCGAAGGCGGTCATGCGCTCAAACTGGCGCGGGTCGCGGCGAAAGGAAAGGGGGAATGCCGATGCCGGATGGGGGTGGACGCGAGGCGGTCCCCAAGGATCCTCCCCGTTCCGGGGAGGATCGCTTTAACCGGCTCCCGGTCCCAAAACGCCACAAAAAGGGGCGGCCCGCGGCCGCCCCTTCCTGTGTCATCCGCTGTCCGAAGGATCAGAAAGCGAAGCCGACGCCGACGACGAAGCTGTCGAAATCGCCGAAGTTGTTGATGAACTGGTGACGATATTCGCCCTTGGCATACAGATTCTGGCCCAGCTTGTGCTGGTAACCGGCACCGACGTACGGATCGTCGATGTCGCCGAAGGTGTAGCCGCCGGTGGCGTAGAGCTTGCCGTTGGCGCCGAGCTTGGCGCCGGCGCGGCCGCCGGCCGAAAACTGGACGTTCGCGCCGTCGATCAGCACCTTGTCGCCCGCGATTTCGCCGCCGACGAAGGTCGTGCTGCCGAGGTCGAAGTCATAACCGGCTGCGACGCCGAGCGTGGCTTCGTCGATCCCGTTGCCGGTGATCAGACCGCCGCGAACTTCCACGCGGCCTTCGCCGGCGGGGGCCGCGAGGGCGGGGGTGGCGACAACGGCCGAGAGGAGAGCGGCTGCAACTGCGAATTTTTTCATTTTTCGTTCCTTCATTAAATCAGGACCACGCCCTTTGGGTCGCGGCCCGGCCCCTAGATGGCGTTCGCGGCTGTCGCTTCAATGAATGGATCGTTCAGAATATGACAATTTTCTTACCTGTGTTATTTTTACCACACAGTATAGAATAGCTATGCAGGGTCGCTTCCGCGAAACCACGGATTTCGTTCGATTTTCTGTTAGGAAAATTCGGCGGTCGCGGTGCGATTACCCGAGCGCGGCCTGCTTTTCCTCGGCGATGCGGTCGAGTTCGGCGCGGCTCGGCTTGGTCGCCGCGCTCTTCAGCTGCCCGCACGCCGCCATGATGTCGCGCCCGCGCGGGGTGCGGATCGGCGCCGAAATGCCCGCCTCGAAAATGAGGTTGCTGAATTTCCGCACCCGCTCGGGCGTCGAGCATTCATAGGGCGCACCCGGCCAGGGGTTGAACGGGATCAGATTGACCTTCGCGGGCAGCTTATACTGCTTGATCAGCCGGACGAGCTCGCGCGCATCGGCGTCGCTGTCGTTCTTGTCCTTCAGCAT
>JACDQN010000245.1 GCA_015657575.1 Sphingopyxis sp. | reverse complement strand
CACGGGGCCGGGAACGCCGTCGAGTTCGAACAGGATGCGGCCGGGCTTGACGCGGGCGGCCCAATTATTCGGGCGAACCCTTGCCCTTACCCATGCGGACTTCGGCGGGCTTCGACGACACGGGGACGTCGGGGAACACGCGGATCCAGAGGCGGCCCTGACGCTTGATCGCACGGCTGATCGCGCGGCGGGCCGCTTCGATCTGGCGCGCGGTGATGCGCTCGGGTTCCATCGCCTTCAGGCCGTAGGAGCCGAAGTTCAGGCTGGTGCCGCCCTTGGCGAGGCCGTGGATGCGGCCCTTGAACGCCTTGCGGAACTTGGTTTTTTTCGGTTGCAGCATGTCAGCAGTCCTTACCGGCGATCTTCACGAGCCGGACGGACACCGGTCGTCTGCGCATCGAGCATCAGACGGTCGGTCGCCATCGGATCGTGACCCAGGATCTCGCCCTTGAAGATCCAGACCTTGATGCCGCAGACACCGTAAGCGGTGTGCGCTTCGGCCTCGGCATAGTCGACGTTGGCGCGCAGCGTGTGCAGCGGCACCCGGCCTTCGCGATACCATTCGGTGCGTGCGATTTCCGCGCCGCCCAGACGGCCGGCGCAGTTGATGCGGATGCCTTCGGCGCCCAGACGCATCGCCGACTGAACGGCGCGCTTCATGGCGCGGCGGAACGCGACGCGACGCTCGAGCTGGTCGGCAATGCCCTGACCGACGAGCTTGGCGTCGACTTCGGGTTTGCGGATCTCGACGATGTTCAGCGACACGTCGCTGCCCGTCATCGCGCCCAGCTGCTTGCGCAGCTTTTCGATGTCGGCGCCCTTCTTGCCGATGATGACGCCCGGGCGGGCGGCATAGATCGACACGCGGCACAGCTTCGCGGGACGTTCGATCACGACCTTCGAGATCGCGGCCTGCGGCAGGTGCTTGAACACGAACTTGCGGATCTTCAGATCCTCGACAAGCATGCGGCCATAGTCCTGGCCCTCGGCGAACCAGCGGCTGTCCCAGGTGCGGTTGACCTGCAGGCGCAGGCCGATCGGATTGCTCTTCTGGCCCATCTTACGCCTCTTCTTCCTGTTCGCGCACGACGATGCGGATGCGGCTGAAAGGCTTGACGATCCGGGTCGACTTGCCGCGGCCGCGCGCGTGCCAGCGCTTCATCGAGATCGACTTGCCCACACTCGCTTCCTTGACGACGAGAGCGTCGACATCGAGGTTGTGGTTGTTTTCCGCATTGGCGACGGCGCTGGCGAGAACCTTGCGCACGTCGACGGCCATCGCTTTCTTCGAGAAAGCGAGGACGTTCATCGCGTCTTCGACCTTGCGGCCGCGGATCAGCGCGGCGACGAGGTTCAGCTTCTGCGCCGAGCCGCGGATCTGCGTGCCGACCGAGAGAGCCTCGTTATCGGCAACGCGGCGAGGGGACTTTTCCTTGCCCATTAGCGTTTGCCCTTCTTGTCGGCCGCGTGACCGGGGAAGAAGCGCGTCGGCGCAAACTCACCCAGCTTCATGCCGACCATGTCTTCATTGACCGACACCGGCACGAACTTGCGGCCGTTGTAGACGTTGAAGGTCAGCCCGACGAACTGCGGCAGGATGGTGGACCGGCGCGACCAGGTCTTGATCGGGGCAGAGCTGCCGCCGTCCTGGGCCGTTTCGGCTTTCTTGAGGAGATGAAGGTCGACGAACGGACCCTTCCAGACCGAGCGAGCCATGGCTTACCTCTTCTTCTTCGCGTGACGCGACCGGATGATCATCTTGTCGGTCGACTTGTTGTGACGGGTACGAGCACCCTTGGT
>JACDQN010000244.1 GCA_015657575.1 Sphingopyxis sp. | reverse complement strand
CTGTTCCTCGAAAGCGACCGCATGGGGCATCTGCTCGGCGCGGTGACGCAGGAGAAGCTCGATAACCAGCGCGGCGTCGTCCAGAACGAAAAGCGCCAGGGCGACAACAACCCCTATGGTCTGCTGCGCTACGAGATTTTCGAGAATCTGTTCCCCAAGGGACATCCCTATCACCACAGCACCATCGGTTCGATGGCCGACCTCAACTCTGCGAGCCTTGACGATGTGAAGAAGTGGTTCACCGACAATTATGGCCCGAACAATGCGGTGCTGGTGCTCGCGGGCGACATCGACGTCGCGACCGCGAAGGCGAAAGTGACCGAATGGTTCGGCGACATTCCGCGCGGCGCCGAAGTGAAGGCGCCCGCGACCACGGTTCCGACGCTGCCCGCGCCGCTGGCGAAAGAGGTGAAGGACCTCATTCCGACGACGCGTCTCTATCGCATGTGGGCGATCCCAGGCCTCAACGACAGCGACGCCGTCGCGCTGCAGATGGCCGGCGCGGTGCTGGGCGGCCTGTCGTCGTCGCGGCTCGACAATGCGATGGTCCGCAAGGATCCCGTCGCCGTCAGCGTCAGCGCCGGCGCGCAGACGCTGGAGGATGCCGGCTTCCTGATCGTCCAGGCGGACGTGAAGCCGGGCGTCGATCCGGCGGTCGTCGGCAAGAAGCTCGACGAAGAGATCGCGGCCTTCCTTGCGACCGGCCCGACCGCCGATGAGTTGCAGCGCGCGGCGGCGAGCTATCTCGGCGGAATGATCGCGGGCCTCGAATCGGTCGGCGGTTTCGGCGGCAAGGCGGTCGCGCTTGCCGAGGGTGCGCTCTATTCGAACGATCCCGCTTATTACAAGACAGAGCTCGATCGGGTCGCCAAGGCGACGCCCGAACAGGTGAAGGCAGCGGCGCAGAAATGGATGTCGCGTCCGGCCTTTTCGCTGACCTATACCCCCGGCGAACGCACCGAGGGCGGCGAGAATCGCGGCGGGGCCGTCGTGGCGGCCAAGGGCGGCGACCTGGTCGCGCCCGACCGTTACTGGAACCCGGCGCTGGGCGACGTCGGTCCCGACACCGGCATCGGCACGACCTCGATCGCCGACCGTTCGCAGCTGCCGGCGGTCACCGACCTCAAGGCGCTCGACTTCCCCGCGATCGAGCGGGCGAAGCTCAAGAACGGGGTCGAAGTCATCTTCGCCCGCCGCACGGCGGTCCCCACCGTGAATGTCGCGGTGAGTTTCGACGCGGGTTATGCGGCCGATCCGCACAATGCCCTCGGCACGCAGTCGCTGATGCTCAGCATGATGGACGAAGGGACGACGAGCCTCGATTCGATCGCCTTTGCCGAAGCGAAGGAGCGGCTTGGGGCGCAGATCGACGGATCGGCGAACGCCGACGAAACGGTGTTCAACCTCTTCGCGCTGAAGCCCAACCTGGCGCCGTCGCTGTCGCTGCTGGCCGACTATATCCGTAACCCGGCCTTCGATACGAAGGAACTCGACCGGGTGCGCGCGCAGCAGCTCAACCGGCTCAAGGCCGAGCTCAACAATCCCAATGCGATCGCGTCGCGCGTGCTGATGCCGGCCCTCTACGGCGCCGAGCATCCCTACGGGATTCCGCCGTCGGGCCTGGGCGATGCCGCCGCGGTCACCGCGGCGTCGCGCGACCAACTCGCGTCTTTCCATCAGAACTGGATTCGCCCCGACATGGCGCGCATCTTCGTCGTCGGCGATACGACGCTCAAGGATGTGACGAAGCAACTCGATGCGGCCTTTGGCAATTGGAAGGCGCCCGCATCGGCGAAACCAACGAAGCATTTCGAGATCGCGATTCCGAAACCGCAGCCGCGCATCCTGCTCGTCGACCGGCCGAAATCGCCGCAGTCGGTGATCCTGGCGGGCAAGGTGCTCGACGCCAAGGGCAGCGACGACCTCGAGATATTGCGTTCGGCCAACGACATCTTCGGCGGCAACTTCCTGTCGCGCTTCAACATGAATCTGCGCGAGACCAAGGGCTGGTCCTATGGCGTGCGCACGCGAATCTCGTCGGACAAGGATCGGCTG
>JACDQN010000243.1 GCA_015657575.1 Sphingopyxis sp. | reverse complement strand
CCGCTGCCGCCGTCCCCCGGGCGGCGGCGGGGTTTTCCTGGTTCGGGGTCTTCCCCCCTCCCGCTTGCGGGGAGGGGCCGGGGGTGCCAGCCGACGGTGCGATCATGCCCACCCCGCTGCGGCTAGGCAGCAAGCTGCCAAGCCTCGCTGCCCCTCCCGCTTGCGGGAGGGGACATCAGCTTTCACCTCAACGGCCGCTAACCACGCCAGCCGCACAGGCGCATTCCGGAGTCGGACAATCGGCTTGTCCTTGCCGGAACGGGATGGAAGGATAAACGTATCAGGGGTAGCGGCCCTTTCGGCCGCCCTTTGTGTGTGAAAGGAAAATCCGTGTCCGATGCCCAGGGGCTGCTTTGCCCGTCCTGCCGCGTGAATCTGACGATGTCGGAGCGTCAGGGGATCGAGATCGACTATTGCCCCCAGTGCCGCGGCGTCTGGCTCGACCGCGGCGAGCTCGACAAGATCATCGAACGCAGCGAAGGCCCCGCCCCTGCTCCCGCGCCGCGCACGTCGGCCCCGCCGCCGCAGCCGTCGCATTACCGCGAGCACGGCCATGACGATCGCTATTATGGCAAGCCCTATAAAAAGAAGAGCTATGCCAAGAGCTTTCTGAGCGACCTGTTCGACTGATCCATGATCACGGCTTGAGACCGAAGCGCGCATAGTCGCGCTCGGTCGAGGGCGACATCTGGCGCGCGACCGCGAGGTCGGTGGCCGCCGCCGCCGTCTGCCCCATGCGCTTGTTGACGATCGCGCGCAGAAAGCGGCTCGACCCCATGCCCGGCACCTGCAGCAAGGCGGCGTCGAGATCGCGCAGCGCATCCTCGTCGCGCCCGAGGCGCATCCAGACGAGCGCGCGGCTGTCGAGGATCGCCGCCGTGCTGTCGCTGAGTTCCATCGCCGACGTGCAATCCTTGAGCGCGGTATCGACCTGGACATTGCGCGTCGCCTTGATCCAGCAGCGCGCGTTGAGCAGGTTCGGTACGCCCGGCTTTGCCGCGATCAGTGCGTCGAGCTCCGCGATCGCGGCGGCGGCGTCGCCGAATTCGCCGACCACCGTCGCCTTTGCGACGCGATAATCGTCGCGCGTCTTGCCGCCGAGCGCGATGCGTTCGTCGAGCATTGCCGATGCCTTCGCGACATCACCGCGCTCGGCAATCAGCATCGCGACCGTGAACACCGCGCCTTGCGACGCGGGATCGAGCTTGCGCGCTTCCTCGGCATCGGCGAGCGCGCCCGCAAGATCGCCGAGTTCCTTCCGCGCCGCCGAGCGACCGAGATAGGCGTCGACCGACGGCAGCAGCGCAATCTGTTTCGTCAGCGCCGCGATGGCGCCCTTATAATCGCCGATCCCCTGATGGAAGGACGCGCTGCTGGTCAGGGCGGTCACATTTTCCTCGTCCGAACGGTCCGCCGCCTTGGCGAAAATCGCGCTCGCGCTGTCGAGTTGCGACGTCGAGGCGGCGCCCTCGAGATTCCAGCGGCGACGCGCGGCGGACGAGGCGACCATGCGCGGCGAGCGCGCGACGAGCGTCGCCGTGCGGTCGCGCTCGGCAGCGATCTGGGCCGCCGGGATTTCGCGACCCGCGGTCGCGAACCATTCGTCGACCGTGACGACGCCGCCGTCCATGCTGACCGTGCGCTTGACGTCGAAGCCGGCGACCTGCGTCTCTGCCGCCGAATCGCCTTCGATCGCATAATCCTTGCCGCCGTCGGGCAGGCGGATGCGCATCCGGTAGCGCGCGAGGTCGGGCGACGGCGTCGCGACGGGGATATCGGCCCAGGATGCGCGGGCGCGATCGGGTTCGAAACCGATCATGCTCGGGACCCGCGACAGCCAGCGTTCCATGCGCTGATCCTCGCGGCGCCAGCCGGTCGTGAACACGCCCTTGCCCTTGATCGTGATGCTGCCCGCATCGGCGTCGGTGGTCGTGACGAGCGTGTCATATTGCGCGTCACCGACATAATGCTGGAGGAATTTCTCGGTGAGGTCGCGCTGTTCCTTGGGACCGAGCTGCGATGCGGCCAGCGTCATCAGGCTGGCGAGCTGACCACGCACGACCATCGTCAGGTCGATCACCGAGGGCAGATCGACGCTCGTGCTCTCATCGGCTTCGAGCGTCAGGTCGACGATCGGGCGCGCCGGCGGTTTGAGCGCGATCCTGACCAGTTCCGCGCCCGCCGCGCGGATCGGCAGCACATGGCCGAGCGCGGGCGTATCCTTGATATCGGCGAGCCGGGTGCCGAGCCCGGTGCCGTCGAGCCACAAAGTCTCGCCGCCGATTTTCGCGCCGACGATGACATGGTTGAAGGCGAGCGCGCTGGGAATACGGCCCGCGACCAGATCGCCCATGTCGGCATGCGCCAGCACCGCTTCGGCCTCGATATCCATGGCGTGGAGGATCGCGAGCAGCAGCAAGGTCTTCGCCTTGCAATCGCCATAGCGCACGTCCCACGTCTTTGCCGGCGTCTGCGGCACATAATTGCCGCCATCCATTCCGACCGCGAGATAGCGGACCTTGTCCTGCACCAGTTGCAGCGCCATCGCGGCGCGTTTCAACGGGTCGCCGGTCGCCGCCTCGATCGCCGCGACCTCGCCCGCGAGCGCGCTTCCCGGGGCGATCGTGCCGTCGGTGACATAGAGCGGCGCCATGATCTTCGACACATCGGCCCAGCTCGTAAAGGTCGATGCCTCGATCAGCGGCAGGCGGTGGAAACGGCCCGGCGCATCTTCCGGAATTTCGGGGAGTTTTGCCACGGGCATCGCGATCGGCAGCTCGAAGAAATCGCCGACGCGCTTCGGCTTGGCGTCGACATTGCCGCTCAGCGCCTTCCAATGCGTGTCGTCGCCCGCGCGCCACGACAATTTATACGACGCCGATGCAATGCGCGCGGGTTCGGCGACGATCGGCTGCGCGAGCTGCGCCCGGCCGCCGAGCGCGCCGTCCTTCGCCGTGATCGACATGCGCAGGCGCAGCACGTCGCCGACGCGCAGCCCCTCGACCGCGAGCGTCGCCGACAATATGCCGGTGAGTTCGCGCTGTTCGAGCGACTGTTCGCGGCGCAGCACGGTGAATTTCTGCCCGCTGGCGAGCGCGTCGATTTCCTCGCCGCCGCGGATGATCGCGACCTGGTGGACGATCAGGTCACCCTTGTCGGGGCTCCAGGCGAGCGTGAGATTGCTGTTCTGCGACAGCGCCTCGGGCGTATCGAGCTTGACCGCGGTGTCGACATAATTCCACACCGTCGCGCCGTCGACGCGCTGCTGCACGTCGTAGAGGATCGGCCCGCTCGCGGCACCGCCGTTCGCCGCGTCGGGAAGCTTGGCAACGGTGACCCAGGCGGGCGCGGGCGAATAGAGCGGCTGCTCGCCGGCCCAGGCGATCTGGGCCGGCACGACGACGACGGCCGCGCAAGCGGCACCACGCCAGAAATTCATCACCCTGTTCCCCCGTAGAATTAATGGGTCGTGACCCTAATTTGCCCTGCCGCTTCAACTGCACCGGCGGGGGGCGCGATGCAATCGCCTTTACCGCCAATCAGGCGGCGACCGCGTGGCGCCGCGCATAGAGGAAATAGACGACGAGCCCGGCGATGTTCCAGATCAGGAACCAGAGCTGTGTCTGCGCCGGCAGGTTGAAGAAGAGATAGGCGCAGCCGAACACCGCGCCGAGCCCGACGACCCACGGCAGCGGCGCGCGGAAGGTGCGCGGCGCATCGGGCGCGCGGCGGCGCATGATCAGCATGCAGACCGCGACCGCGGTGAAGGCGGCGAGCGTCCCCGCATTGGCGAGCGCGGCGAGTTCATCGAGCGGGATGAAGCCCGCGAGGATCGCGACGACGATCGCGGTGAAGATGGTGATGCGCACGGGCGAACCGCGCGACGACAGCTTGGCGAGGCTGGCGGGCAGCAGGCCGTCGCGCGCCATGGTGAAGAAAATGCGGCTCTGGCCATAGAAGAAAGCGAGGATGACGGTGGGGAGCGCGACCGCAGCCGACACGCCGAGATACCAGGCCGCCGACGGCTGGCCGAGTTCGCGCAGGATCAGCGCGAGCGGTTCGGGGCTGTTGGCGAAACGGCTATAGGCGATCGCGCCGACCGCGGCGACCGCGACGACGACATAGATGGCGACGCAGGCGACCATCGACCCGATGATCCCGATCTTGAGGTCGCGGTCGGGATTCTTCGCTTCCTCCGCCGCGGTGGCGATCGCGTCGAAGCCGTAAAAGGCGAAGAAGATGATCGCCGCCGCCGCCATGACGCCGCGCTCGACCCCGTCGGGGCCGACATGCTTGGCAAAGCCGAACGGGTTGAAGGGCTCGAGATTGGCGGCGTCGAACGCCGGCAGCGCGACGGCGACGAACACGGCGAGTGCGACGATCTTTACGACGACGAGGATGGCGTTGACGGTGGCGCTCTCGCGCGTGCCGAACAGCAGCATCCCCGCGACGATGGCGATGATCGCGATCGCCGGCAGGTTGACGATGCCGCCGAGTTCGGGCCCCTGCATCAGCGCCATCGGAACACCCACCGATGCGTGCAACAGCGGCGCGACATAGCCCGACCAGCCGACCGCCACCGCGCTGACGACGAGCGAATATTCGAGGATGAGGCTCCACCCCACGACCCAGGCGACGAGCTCGCCGATCACCACGTAGGAATAGGTATAGGCGCTGCCCGAGGCGGGGATCATCGTCGCCATTTCGGCATAGGCGAGTGCCGCGAAGACGCAGATCAGCCCGCGATCGCGAAGGAGAGGATCACCGCGGGGCCGGCTTTCGCGGCGCCGACGCCGATCAGCGTCAGGATGCCGGTGCCGACGATCGCCCCGACGCCGAGCGCGATCAGGTGCGGCCAGCCGAGCGTGCGCGCGAGGCCCTGCCCCCCATGCTGGTCCGGAACGATCGATTTGCGGCGCAGCAGACTGTCGGACATGAGGGACCCCCTTTGTTACTTTATTGCTTGAGTGCCTTGTGGAACCGCGGCGCGATGAAGGCAAGACCGGCTTATGCGGCGTACCGCGCCAGCTGGAAGGCGCGCAGCGTCAGCCCTGCCGCGAGCAGGACGGCCAGGCCATAGGCCAGCGGAACCGACCATAGCACCGCCCGCGCGCCGACGATCGCCCCGCCGACCAGCGCCGCCCACAAAGTGAGATGCTGAACCCAGCGTCCGTCCCCCGCGCCGCGCAGCCGATTGGCGATCTTGTGCCCCATCTGGACGAGCGTGCCGGTCATATAGGTGACGCCGACGACCGCGCCGTCCTTTCCCTCCAGCGCCGCGTTGACCACGCCCATCGCGAGCGCGAGGCAAGCGACCGCCGGCGCTGTCCCCACCCCGAACCGCAGCGCCGCCGCCGCCGCGAGCAACGAGGCGACGAGCGACAGCACGGCCGTCGTCCGCGCCGCCCCGGCGCGGGCAGCCAGCAACGACCCGGCGACGACGCCGGCCACGAACAGCGCGATGATGGCGCCGGCGATCAGCGCCGCCTGCTGCCACTCCGCGGCTCCCACCGCGAGGCGCGTCGAATTTCCGGTCATGAACGAGACGAAAAAGCCGCCCGATTCGACGAAGCCGATCGCATCGACGAACCCTGCCAGAATCGCCGTACCGACGGCGAGCATCCGATAGGCGCGGTCGAACCGGATCATCGGGTCAGAGCAGGGCTTCGATCGCCTCGGCCAGCGCGACGTCGCGCTCCGACAGGCCGTCGGCGTCGTGCGTCGTCAGCAAGATGTCGACGCGGTTATAGACATTCGACCATTCGGGATGATGATCCATCTTTTCGGCGATGATCGCGACGCTCGCCATGAAACCGAAGGCCTGGGCGAAATCGTCGAACTTGAACTGACGGACGATACCGTCGCGCACCGGCTCGTGCGTCCAGTCGGGGAAGCGCGCGAACAGCGCCGCGCGCTGCGCATCGTCGAGTTTCTGGACCATCTTCTTCTCCGGCTAGTCAAGCTGCGCCGCCCGCCATAAGGAAGGGCGCGATGAGCGACAAGACCACCTCGCCCCACCTGCTGCCCGGCTGGACCGGCGCCGCACCCGACGCCGACGCGCTGTTCGCGATGGCGGAGGCTGCGCTCGAGACGATGCCGGACGTGTTCAAGCCGCATATCGAGGGCGTCGTCATATCGGTCGAGGAGTTCGCCGACGACGCAATGCTGGCGTCGCTCGATATCGAACACCCCTATGAGCTGACCGGCCTTTACGAAGGCCGCCCGCTGACCGAGCGGAGCATCGACCAGAGCGGCGGCATGCCCGACCGGGTGACGCTGTATCGCATTCCGATCCTCGTCGAATGGATCGAGGGCGGCGAGCGGCTCGACTGGCTGGTGCGGCACGTGCTGATCCACGAGATCGGCCATCATTTCGGCTTTTCGGACGAGGATATGCACGCGCTGGAAGACATGGCGTGAGCGAGTTGCTGCGGCTGGACGAGGTAGCGTGCATCCGCGGCGACCGGCTGCTGTTCGAAAATCTGTCGCTGACGCTGAACCGCGGCGAGGCGCTGTGGCTGCGCGGACCCAATGGTGCAGGCAAGTCAAGCTTGATCCGGCTGGCGGCGGGGCTGCTGCGGCCCGCGGCGGGCATGGTCGAACGCCGCGAGCGGGTGGCGCTGATCGACGAGGCCAGCGCACTCGATGCCGAACTCCCATTGCGCCGCGCGCTCGATTTCTGGGCGCGCGTCGATACGGTCGACGGCCACACCGTCGATCGCGCGATGGACGAAATGGCGCTCGCGCCGCTCGCCGAAGTACCGGTGGAGATGCTCTCGACCGGCCAGCGCAAGCGCGCCGCGATGGTGCGCGTGATCGCCAGCGGTGCCCCCATCTGGCTGCTCGACGAACCCGCCAACGGCATGGACGATGCGGCGCAGGCGCGGCTGGTCGCGGCGATCGCCCGAAACCGCGCGAACGGCGGCGCGGTGCTGCTGGCGTCGCACTTCGCGCTCGATGTCCCCGATCTCGCGGAGCTGAATATGGGGGCGCTCGTTTGACCGCCCTCATTGCCCTCTTCTGGCGCGATCTTCGCCGCGCGTGGGGCAGCGGCGCGCTGTGGCTGCCGGTGCTGTTCTTCCTGCTCGTTGCGACGGCCTTTCCATTCGCGGTCGGGCCCGATGCGCCGCTGCTGCGACGCGCGGGCGGCGGGATGGTCTGGGTCGCAGCCCTGCTCGCGGCCTTGCTCCCGATCGACAGGCTGGTGCGCCCGGACAAGGAGGCCGGCGTGCTCGATCAACTCGCGGTGCGCGGCCTGGCCGACGAGGTGATTGCTGCCGTGAAGATCGCAGCGCATGCCATTGGTTTCGGGCTCCCTTTGCTGATCGCGCTGTTGCCCGCGTCGGCGCTGCTGGCGCAGGACGGCGGGCGCGTCGAACTGCTGGCGACGGGGATCGCGATCGCGATTCCGGCGCTGGCCTCGCTCGCGGTGCTGAGCGCCGCACTGACCGCGAACCACAAGGGCGGCAGCGCGATCGGCGGGCTGCTGATCCTGCCGCTGGCGGTGCCGATGCTGATCTTTGGCGCCGGGATGCTCGACCCATCGGGGCGCGGCGCGGTAAAACTGCTGGCGGCAGTCAGCCTGTTGCTGACCGTGATCGGGCCGTTCGCCGCGGGGGCGGCGCTGCGGGGGCTACGGGAGTGATCGTAGGCGACCGATTGCGGGCATAAATCCTCCCTCTGTGCCGCAGGCATGTGGAGGTGGCAGCGCGAAGCGCTGACGGAGGGGCGATGGCGCAACGTTGCCGCCCCTCCACCACCGCCTGCGGCGGCGGTCCCCCTCCCCATGGCTTCGCCACAGGGAGGATCTTAACGTCCGCTCCCCACCCCAAAACCGTCACCGCGTTTGGGTTCCCAAGGGATGTAATCGCCACCCGCAAGCCTGCGCCGGCTCCCCCCCACCCCCAATAGCAGCCCGTCGCTACCCCATCGCCGCGTCCGCCAGCGCGTCCGCCAATTCGCCGAGCAGCGCGTCGTCGATATCGGCGGCCGCCACATTCTCGCGCCCGATCAGCACCAGCACCGGGATCGCCAGCGGGCTGATCCGCTCGAGCCGCCGGTGCAGCATCGTCCCCGCCGCGCGGTCGAGCAGGTCGCCCAGCCGCGCGACGTCGGTCAGCCGCTCGCGCGCATCGGCCCAGGCGGCTTCGAGCAGCAGATGGTCGGGCTCATATTTGCGCAGCACGTCGAAGATCAGGTCGGTCGAAAAGGTCACCTGCTTGCCCGTCTTGCGCTTGCCCGGATGCTGGCGCTCGATCAGCCCGCCGATCACCGCGACCTCGCGGAAGGCGCGTTTGAGCAGATGCGAGCTTTCGACCCATTCGACGAACTCATCCTCGAGGATGGCGGCGTCGAACAGCGCCGCAGGGTCGGTCACCGGGCGCAGCGACCAGGTCGCAAGCGCATAATCCGACGCCACGAACCCCATCGGCTGCAACCCTGCGCGGTCCATGCGCTTGGTGATCAGCATGCCGAGCGACTGGTGCGCATTCCACCCCTCGAACGGATAGGCGACCATATAGTGGAGGCCCTCGTGCGGGAAAGTCTCGACCAGCAATTCCCCCGGGCGCGGCAGCACCGATCGCAGTTGCTGCATCTCCAGCCAGAAGCGGACATCCTCGGGAAAGCGCTGCCAACTCGCTGGATCGGCAAGGAAGCCGCGCACCCGGTCGGCGAGCCGCGTCGTCAGCGCCATGCGCGCGCCAACATAGGTCGGGATGCGCGCCGGCCGCGTCGTCGCGCGGACGATTAGGTCGGTGTCGCGGATCGCCTCGACCTCGAGGCTGAGCCCGGCGAAAGCAAAGGTGTCGCCGGTGACCAGCGTGCTCGCGAAATATTCCTCGACGCTTCCAAGGCGGCGCCCGTTCTTGAAACGCACGTCGAGCGTCGGCGCATCGACGATGATCCCCGCGTTCAGCCGGTGCTGCGCGGCGAGCCGCGGATGCGCGATGCGCCACCCGCCCTGCCCGTCGGGCGCGAGGCGGCGAAAGCGGTCATAGCTTTTGAGCGCATAGCCCCCGTCGCGCACGAAGCCGAGCAGCCGCGCAAAAATCTCGGCGTCGATCCAGCGATAGGGCGCGGCGCTCCGGATCTCGGCGAGCAACTCGTCCTCCTTGAACGGCGCGGCGCAGGCGATCGCCATCACATGCTGCGCCAGCACGTCGAGCGCGCCGGGGCGAAAGCGGTCGGCGTCGCGCTCGCCTGCCTCCACTGCATCCAACGCGGCGCGCGCCTCCAGATATTCGAAGCGGTTGCCGGGGACGATCAGCGCCCGGCTCGGCAATTTCAGTGGGCAGTTCGATCGGCTCGATGCCGGTCATGGCTACGGTCTGTTGCATG
>JACDQN010000242.1 GCA_015657575.1 Sphingopyxis sp. | reverse complement strand
GGGGAGGGGGACCAGCGAAGCTGGTGGAGGGGCACAGGCTGGACCGGCTGATGTTGAAAGGTCGCGCTCAATTGCACGTGCCCCTCCACCATCCTGCGGATGGTCCCCCTCCCCGTTCCGGGGAGGAGCCTACGCATTGTGCGTCGCACTCCACGCGGCGCGCGCGCTCCACGTTTCCGCGCAGCCGCTGACGGTGCAGCCTTTCTCGCCCGCGGCGATATGCCCGACACGGAACACCGTCTCGCCAGCAGCTTCGAGCGCCGCCGTCACCTCGGCGACGTCGGCTTCGGCGACGACGACCGCCATGCCGATCCCGCAGTTGAAGGTGCGCGCCATTTCCTCGGGCTCGATATTGCCCTGCGCCTGCAGGAAAGCCATCAGCCGCGGCTGCTCCCAGGCGTCGGCGTCAACATGCGCGTGCAGCGTCTTGGGCAGGATGCGCGGAATATTCTCGAGCAGTCCGCCGCCGGTGATATGCGCGAGCGCGTGGATCTTGCCGGTCTTCACCAGCGGGAGCAGGCTTTTCACATAGATGCGCGTCGGCGCCATCAGCGCGTCGATCAGCAGCAGATTCTGGTCGAACAGGGCGGGGCGATCGAGCTTCCAGCCCTTGTCGGCAGCCAGCCGGCGCACGAGCGAAAATCCGTTCGAATGCACACCCGAGGAGGCGAGGCCGAGAATGACGTCGCCCGCTGCGACCTTGTCGGCGGTCAGCACCTGGTCGCGCTCGACCGCGCCGACGCAGAAACCCGCGAGGTCGTAATCGCCGTCCGAATACATGCCCGGCATCTCGGCAGTCTCGCCGCCGATCAGCGCGCAGCCGGCTTGCTTGCAGCCCTCCGCGATGCTCGCGACGACTTCGGTCGCGATATCGTTGTCGAGCTTGCCGGTCGCATAATAGTCGAGGAAGAACAAAGGCTCGGCGCCCTGCACGATCAGGTCGTTGGCGCACATGGCGACGAGATCGACGCCCACACCGTCATGCTTGCCCGATTCGATCGCGAGCTTCAGCTTGGTGCCCACGCCGTCGTTCGCTGCGACGAGCAGGGGATCGTTGAACCCCGCCGCCTTCAGGTCGAAGAAGCCGCCGAAGCCGCCAAGGTCGGCATCGGCGCCGGGGCGCCGCGTCGCTCGGGCGAGCGGGGCGATGGCACGGACCAGCGCATTGCCGGTCTCGATCGAGACGCCGGCCTGCGCATAAGTATAGCCGGCGGGTTTGTTCTGCTTGGAATCCATGGCCAGCGCGCCTAACGGTTCCGGCGGATAATTTCCATGATTTCCTTGTCCGGGCGCACGCTTTTGGGCAGAGCATAGAGAAGATATGACTGCCGCCGCTTTCCCCCGCTTCACGCCCGGCCTCTCGCTCCGCTCCTTCGCACCCCGCGACTGGCGATGGGCCGCGCTGTTCGGCCTGTTTTTCGCGGTTCTGGCGATCGGCGTGGTTGAAGGGCAGATCAGCCGCGGTGATCGCGGCATCACCCCGATCAACAGCAGCGGCGACTTCATGGCAAGCGGCATCATGGTCGATGTCACCGGCGACAACGCCGACGACGCGCGCGAAAAGGGCTGGCGCGAGGCGCAGCGCAAGGGCTGGGCGCAGCTCTATCGCCGCATCAACGGCAGCGACGGCCCGGCGCTCGGCGATTCGGTGCTCGACGGCATCGTCACCGCGATCGTCGTCGAACAGGAACAGATCGGCCCGCGCCGTTATGTCGCGCGCCTCGGCGTGCAGTTCGACCGCGTACGTGCGGGGCAGATTCTCGGGGTCAGCGGCCGGACGCTTCGCTCGCCGCCGCTGCTCGTCATCCCCGTCTATTCGATCGACGGCATTCCGCAGGTGTTCGAGCAGCGCAGCGCCTGGCAGCGCGCCTGGGCCGAATATAATACGGGGCAGAGCGCGATCGACTATGTCCGCACGGCGGGCACCGGCGCCGACACCTTGCTGCTGAACCCCGGCCAGACCGGCCGCCGCGGGCGCGTCTGGTGGCGCGTGATTCTCGATCAATATGGCGCCGCCGACGTGCTGACCCCGATCGCGCGGGTCGAATATTCCTATCCGGGCGGCCCGATCAAAGGCACTTTCACCGCGCGCTTCGGTCCCGACAACAAGCTGATCGGCAGCTTCACCATGACCGGGCCGAGCCCCGCCGCGCTTCCTGACATGATGGAAAAGGCGGTCGCGCGGATGGACACGATCTACACGACCGCGCTGGCCGAGGGCGTGCTGCGCACCGACACCTATCTCGTTCTCGAAAAGCCCGTCGAGCGGGAGGATCTGCCCGAGGAACTGGCAACCGATGAAGAGGGGCTGCCCAGCGAAACCGACGCCGGCGTACCGACCACGGCGCCGGCGGGCGTCCAGAGCTTCACCGTCCAGTACAGTTCGCCCGACGTCGAATCGGTGACCGCGACCGAGCGCGCGGTTGCCGGTGCCGCCGGGGTTCAGTCGGCTTCGACGACCAGCCTTGCGCTGGGCGGTACTTCGGTGATGCGCGTGACGTTCCGCGGCGACCTCGCGGCGCTCCGTGCAGCGCTCGCCGCGCGCGGTTTCAATGTCCAGGAAGGCGGCGGACAGCTCAGGATCAGCCGCTGATGGCGCGCACCACCGGCCAGATCGCGCTGCCGCTCGATTGGAGCGCGGGCGGTGCCAACGACGGCCCGCTCCTCGTCGGCACCAGCAACGCCGACGCGGTTCGCTATCTGCGCCATGTGGCCACCTGGCCCGTGCGCACGGCCGTGCTCACCGGACCACGTGGATCGGGGCGCAGCCTGATGGGGCGCCTCTTCGCGCACGACACCGGCGGGCGCGTGATTGACGGGCACGACAGCGTGAGTGAAGAGGAGCTCTTCCACGCCTGGAACGCCGCGCAATCGAGCGGCAAGCCGCTGCTGATCATCGCCGACGCGCCGCCGGCGGACTGGAATGTCGCGCTGCCCGATCTCGCCTCGCGCCTCGCCGCCGTTCCAGTGCTCACCATTGGTGAACCCGACGACTGCCTCGCGCGCGACCTGATCGAGGCGCTGTTCGCGCAGCGCGGCGTGGCCTTGGCACCCGAGGTCGCGGCCTATATCGTGCCGCGGATGGAACGCAGCTATGCGATGCTCCACCGCATTGTCGCGGCGCTCGATGCGGCGTCGCTTGAAAAATCGCGTGGCATTAGCGTTCGTCTTACCCGTGAAACATTACTGTCACAGGGGCTGATCGATCCCGATCTCCTTGAAAGGCAGGATGAACCGACATGTCGATAGCCGGCGGCCCCCTTCGCGCAGACAATGACGCCGACGGTGCGTCGCAAATTCCCTTTGGCCCTGAACGCTTCTTCAACCGCGAACTCAGCTGGCTCGCGTTCAACCGGCGGGTGATGGAGGAGGCGCGCAATCCCGCGCACCCGCTGCTCGAACGCCTGCGCTTCCTGTCGATCTCGGGCAGCAACCTCGACGAATTCTTCATGGTCCGCGTCGCGGGGCTGAAGGGTCAGCAGCTGCAGGGTATCGACGACCCCTCGGCCGATGGCCGCTCGCCGGGGCAGCAGCTTGCCGAGATCGAAGCCGAGGTGAACCGCCTCGTCGACCAGCAGCAGAGCGAGTGGCAGCGGCTCCACAAACTGCTCGCCGAGCAGGGTATCGTCGTCCACGGCACCGGCTCGGATCGCGAAGCGCTGCGCACGAGCCTGCGCCAATATTTTATCGATCAGATTTTCCCGATCCTGACGCCGCAGGTGCTCGACCCGGCGCATCCCTTTCCCTTCATCCCGAACCGCGGGCTCGGCGTCATCTTCGACCTGCGGCACAAGGCGAGCGGCGACACGATCCGCGAACTGGTGATGATCCCCGCGTCGCTCGCGCGCTTCGTACCGGTGCCGGGACAGCCCGGGCATTTCGTCCCTATCGAATATCTGATCGAGATTTTCGGCGACCTCCTGTTCCCCGGCTTCACGATCCGCTCGCTCGGCGTATTCCGCATCATCCGCGACAGCGACATCGAGCTGGAGGAAGAGGCCGAGGATCTGGTGCGCCTGTTCCGCACCGCGATCCGCCGCCGCCGCCGCGGCCGCGTCATCCTGCTCGAACTTGAAGCCGACATGCCGGGCGAGATTGCGGAAGTGCTCAATGCCGACATCCAAGGGCATGAGGCGATCGTTGCCAAGATCGGCGGGTTCATCGGCCTTGCGGCGCTTTCGGCATTGGTCGACGTCGACCGGCCCGACCTCAAATTCCCCGCTTACTCCGCGCGCTTTCCGGAGCGGATCCGCGAGCATGGCGGCGATTGTTTCGCGGCGATCCGGTCGAAGGATATCGTCGTCCACCACCCGTACGAGAGCTTCGACGTCGTGCTCTCCTTCCTGCGGCAGGCGGCCGCCGATCCCGACGTCGTCGCGATCAAGCAGACGCTCTATCGCGCGGGCAACCAGTCGCCGGTGATCCGCGCGCTGATCGAGGCCGCCGAGGCGGGCAAGTCGGTCACTGCCGTCGTCGAACTCAAGGCGCGCTTCGACGAGGAACAGAATCTGCTCTGGGCGAACCAGCTCGAACGCGCGGGGGTGCAGGTCGTCTACGGCTTCATCGAGTGGAAGACGCACGCGAAGATTTCGATGGTCGTGCGCCGCGAAGGGCAGGGGTATCGCACCTATTGCCACTTCGGAACCGGCAACTACCATCCGGTGACCGCGCGTATCTATACCGATCTCAGCTTCTTCACCGCCGACCCGCGTGCGGGGCGCGACGCGGCGCAGCTGTTCAATTACATCACCGGCTATGTCGAACCCGAGCGGCTCGAGCTGATCACTATGTCGCCGCTCAACATGCGCGCGCATCTCAGCGAGCTGATCGACGCCGAAATCGCGGCGGCAAAAGCGGGACTGCCATCGGGCGTCTGGGCCAAGATGAACAGCCTCGTCGACCCCGACATCATCGACAAGCTTTACGAGGCGAGCGGGGCGGGGGTGCCGATCGAGCTGATCGTGCGCGGCATCTGCTGTCTGCGTCCGGGCGTCGTGGGGCTTTCCGAAACGATCCGCGTCAAATCGGTGGTCGGCCGCTTCCTCGAACACAGCCGCGTGTGGGCGTTCGCCAACGGCGCTCCGCTGCCGCACCGCGGCGCCAAGCTCTATATCTCGAGCGCCGACTGGATGCCGCGCAACTTCGACCGCCGCGTCGAATATATGATCCCGATCGAGAATCCGACCGTTCACGACCAGATTTTGGATCAGGTGCTCGTCGCGAACCTCATCGACAATGAACAAAGCTGGGTGCTTCAGCCCGACGGCACCTATGCGCGTGTCACCCCGGGCGACAAGCCGTTTAATCTGCATCATTATTTCATGACAAACCCATCGCTGTCGGGGCGCGGCACCGCGCTGCACAAGCGTCAGGACGTCCCCACGCTCGCTTTCAACATGCGCGAAGATTGAGAAGATCTTGAGCTTTCTGCGAACCTCCAAACAGGCAGTCAAACGATCCGCCGTCATCGACATAGGCTCGAACTCGGTTCGCATCGTCGTTTATGAAGGCCCGGCGCGGGCGCCCGCGGTGATCTTCAACGAAAAGGTCGCGGCGGGCCTTGGCCGCGGGCTCGCCATGGACGGCCGCATCGCCGTCGAGGACGCTGAGCGCGGGCTGGTCGCGCTGCGTCGCTATGCCTTGCTCGCCAAGCATATGGACGTGCGCGACATCCAGTGCGTCGCGACGGCCGCGGTACGCGATGCCGCCAACGGCCCCGATTTCATCGCGCGCGGCCGAGGCGGGGCTCGATATTCGCCTGCTGTCGGGCGAAGAGGAGGCCGAGGCGGCGGGCTATGGTGTTATCGCCGCCATCCCCGACGCGCACGGTATCGCCGTCGATCTAGGCGGCGGCAGCCTCGAACTCGCCGAGGTGCAAAACGGTACCGTTGGACGCCGTGCGTCCTTTCCGCTTGGCGTGCTGCGCCTGCCGGCGCTGCGCAAGGATGGCGATCAGGCGTTCGAGCGCGCGATCCGCAAGATGCTGCGCGCAGCCGGATGGCCGGGCGAGGGGCTCACCGGCCTGCCGCTCTACCTCGTTGGCGGTTCGTGGCGCGCGCTGTCGCGCCTCGACCTCGAACTCACCAAGCATCCGCTCGCGGTCCTCGACCAGCACACGCTGCCGCGCAGCGCGCTCCGCCGCTTGATCCGCGCAACGAAACGGTTGGATTTCGAAGAGTTGCGGGCGATTCCGGGGATGGCGTCGAACCGCGCCGCCGCTTTGCCCGACGCCGCCGCCCTACTCGCGGCGCTGGTCAATATTCTCGACGTACCCGAAATGACCGTGTCATCGTCGGGGTTACGCGAAGGGCTGCTTTATGAGGCGCTTGACGCCGAGACGCGCGCGCAGGACCCGCTGCTGATCGCTGCCGAATTCGAAGGGCGGCGCTTGGCGCGCTTCGCCCCGCATGGCCGCGCGATCGCCGATTGGATCGCGCCGCTCTTTGCCGATGAGGCGCCCGAAGACAGCCGCGTTCGTCTCGCCGCCAGCCTGCTCAGCGATGTCGCCTGGTCGGCGAACCCCGATTTCCGCGCCGAGCGCGGGACCGAGATCGGACTCCACGGCAACTGGCGCAGCATCGACATTCCCGGCCGCATCCTGCTGGCGCGTGCGCTCTATGCCGGTTTCGGCGGCGTCGATTCCGAATTCCCTGCGATGGGGGAGCTGGTGTCCGCCGAACGGCTCGCCGGGCGCGGCAATGGGGTCTCGCGATCCGTCTCGCCCAGCGCCTGACCGGCGGCGTCGAGGCGCCGCTCAAGGCCAGCGGGATTGCGCTCGTCGATGGAAAACTGCGTCTGTGCCTCGACGCCGGCTGGCATCATCTGCGTGGAGAATCGGTGGAGCGTCGCTTGCGCGTCCTGGCGCAGGCGCTCGATGCCAAGCCGGAACTGGTGCTGTTGTAAGACGTCGCCCCCACAAGGCGGAGTGGGGCACTGGAAGCCTTTGTTTCTTCGCTGTCGGTGGAAGGCCGACAGCGGCCCCCGCCTTCGCGGGAGCGACGGGATAGCTAAACCTCGCTCGCCGTCGCGGCGTCGATCTCGCTCATCACCAGCTTGCCGTTCTTGACCGCAAAGCCCATGCGCCCTTCGACCAGATCGAGTGCGGCATGGCCGAACACCTCGTAGCGCCAGCCTTGCATCATCTGGATGCCATCGCCGCGCAACCCGGCCGCCAGCGCCTCCAGATCGTCGCTGCGTGCGATCAGCCGCGCCGCAACATTGAGTTCGCGCGCGCGGATCTTGAGCAGCAGCTTGAGCAGGTCGGCAACAAGCGTGCCTTCCTTGCCGAGCCCCGGCCCACGCGGTGCGCGGTCGGGCATGTCGTCCTTTGACATCGGCTTGGCATTGGCAATCGCGTCGATCAGCCGGCCGCCGATATCGTTGGTGCGCCATGTCGCCGACAGTCCGCGTACGCGACCGAGCCCGTCCTGATCCTTCGGCGGATGCGCGGCGAGGTCGGCGAGTGTTTCGTCCTTGACGATGCGGCCGCGCGGCAGATTCTTGTTCCGCGCCTCGCGCTCGCGCCACGCGGCAAGCGCCTGCAGGCGGCCGAGCACGTCGGGCTTGCGCGTCGGCACCTTGATCCGCTGCCACGCCTTGTCGGGGTCGACGCTGTAATTGGCGGGATCGGCGAGCTTTTCCATTTCCTCGTCGAGCCAGTGGCCGCGGCCGGTCTTGACCAGCTTGTTCAGCATCATCGGGAAGATCTTGGCGAGGTGGGTGACGTCGCCGATCGCATAGTCGATCTGGCGCTTGTCGAGCGGACGGCGGCTCCAGTCGGTAAAGCGCGCGCCCTTGTCGAGCTGGATGCCCAGCCACGCCTCGACGAGGTTCGAATAGCCGACCTGTTCGGCCTGACCCAATGCCATCTGGCCGATCTGCGTGTCGAAGATCGGATGCGGCGTCTTGCCGGTCAGGTTGAAGATGATCTCGACGTCCTGCCCGCCTGCGTGAAAGACCTTCAGCACATCCTCATTGTTCACAAGCAGGTCGAGCAGCGGCTGCAGATCGATACCGTTCGCCATCGGATCGATCGCCGCGGCATGCTCGCTGTCGGCCACCTGGATCAGGCACAGTTCGGGCCAGAAGGTGTTTTCGCGCATGAATTCGGTGTCGACCGCGATGAAATCGCTACCCTTGATCAGGTCTACAAATTCGGCGAGCGCGGCGCTTGTTTCGATGAGCGGATGGATTTGCATGCCCGGCCTATACAGCGACTCGCGCGGGACGGGCAGGAAAATTACCCCCTATGTGCAGCCGCTACCTACAAAGTCCCGTCGGCCGCCAAATCGGCCCTTAACCCTTGACAAATGGCGCGCCGTGCTGCCTTGGGCGCGGCCATAAACATCAACTTTTTGTTGATTTCCCCAGTCATCGAAAGACGAAAAAATGCACGCCTATCGCACCCATAATTGTGGCCAGCTCCGCGCCGAGGACGTCGGCCAGACCGTCCGCGTGTCGGGCTGGGTGCACCGCAAGCGCGACCATGGCGGGCTGCTCTTCGTCGACCTGCGCGATCATTACGGCCTGACCCAGATCGTCGCGGACAGCAGCGATGCGGCGTTCGCGACGCTCGACGGGCTGCGCGCCGAAAGCGTCGTGACGATCACCGGCGACGTCGTCGCGCGCTCGGCCGAAACGACCAACGCCAACCTTCCCACCGGCGCGATCGAAGTCCGCGCGCGTGAGGTCGCGATCCAGTCGGCGGCGATCGAACTGCCGATGCCCGTCGCGGGCGATCAGGAATATCCCGAGGATATCCGCCTGAAGTACCGCTTCCTCGATCTGCGCCGCGAGCGGCTGCACGCGAACATCCTGCTGCGCTCGAACGTCATCGCGTCGCTCCGCCGCCGCATGGTCGAGCAGGGCTTCACCGAATATCAGACGCCGATCCTGACCGCCTCGTCGCCCGAGGGCGCGCGCGACTATCTGGTGCC
>JACDQN010000241.1 GCA_015657575.1 Sphingopyxis sp. | reverse complement strand
TAGGGGAAGCCATAGGTGTCGTAGAGCTTGAACGCGACATCGCCGGGCAGCGTATCGCCCTTGCCCATTTGGGCGGTCGCCTCGTCGAGCAGGCGCAGGCCGTTCTGCAACGTCTGACGGAACTTGGTCTCCTCACGCTCCAGCGTCTCGGCGATCAACGGCTGCGCGCGGATCAGCTCGGGATAGGCCGCGCCCATCTCGGCGGTCAGCGACGGCAGCAGCCGGTGCATCAACGGATCCTTGGCGCCCAGCAGGTGCGCGTGACGCATCGCGCGGCGCATGATCCGGCGCAGCACATAGCCGCGCCCCTCGTTCGACGGCAGCACACCGTCGGCAACGAGGAAGCTCGATGCACGAAGGTGATCGGCGATTACGCGGTGGCTGGCCTGCGTCGTACGCTCGGCCGCCACGCCGGTCAGATCGACCGAGGCCGCGATCAGCGCCTTGAACGTGTCGGTGTCGTAATTGTCGTGGACGCCCTGCAGCACCGCCGCGACGCGCTCGAGCCCCATGCCGGTGTCGATGCTCGGCCGCGGCAGGTCGACGCGATCGCCGCCCGGCATCTGCTCATATTGCATGAACACCAGGTTCCAGATCTCGACGAAGCGGTCGCCATCTTCTTCCGGCGATCCCGGCGGCCCGCCCCAGATATGGTCGCCATGATCATAGAAGATTTCGCTGCATGGCCCGCACGGCCCGGTGTCGCCCATCGACCAGAAATTGTCGCTGGTCGGGATGCGGATGATGCGATCCTCGGGCAAGCCCGCGATCTTCCTCCACAGGTCGTACGCCTCGTCGTCGGTGTGATAGACGGTCGCGGTCAGCTTCTCTGGTGCCAGCCCCCAAGTCTTGGTGATCAGCGTCCATGCATGCTCGATCGCCTGCTCCTTGAAATAATCGCCGAAGGAAAAATTCCCCAGCATTTCAAAGAAAGTATGATGCCGTGCGGTATAGCCGACATTGTCGAGGTCATTATGTTTGCCGCCCGCGCGTACGCATTTCTGCGACGAAGCCGCGGTGCTGTACGGGCGCTTCTCCAGCCCCGTGAAGACATTCTTGAACGGCACCATGCCCGCGTTGACGAACATCAGCGTCGGATCGTTGTACGGCACCAGCGGCGCCGACGGCTCGATATGGTGGCCCGCCTCCCCGAAATGGTCGAGGAAAGAGCGGCGAATGTCGTTGGTCGATGTCATGCGCGCGATCTAGTGCGGCGCGGCGCGTTTCTCAAGCAAGATACGCGCCGCATCCTTCCGCTAGCGCTGACAGAGGCGATCGAGCTCCTCGTCGCTATACCCCTCGTCGTCGATCAGCGACTGCGAGATATAGCGCACGTCATATTGCGAGATCTGATATTCGCCGTCGCGCAGGCGATAGAGTAGTATCCCGCCGCAGGTTCCAGCAATCCCGGGATGCGAGCTCAGCACCGCGAAATAGGCATAGGCGCCCGGATAGCTCGCGTCGGGCGGATTATTCAACCAGCCGTCGAGTCGCACCGAAAACTCGCCCGGCCCCGTCTGGTGCATCTTTGCTTCATCGCTGAACCGCTTCATCTCGGTCGCCGTCGTCTCCAGCGAAGGGTCCATCAGCTTCACCAGCATCGCGGCATTGCCCGCGTCGAGATTGTCGACGAAGCGCTGCGCGAAGCGGGTCGCCGCGGTCGTTTCCGTGGCGCTCGCCTTCCAGTCGGCGGGGACGGGCTTATAGGGGTCGGTGGCCGGATCGTAGCAGCTGAACGCCTGGCGGAAATCCTTGATGATGGTGACGCCGCGCTCGATGTCGATCTGATTGTCGAAAAAATATCGGCCGAACCGTACCTTCTTGGTCCCACAGCGTTGCTCGGCGAGCATTTTGATGCGGTCGACGACCGGATTATATTGGTCCGCGTCGATCTTCGCGACCGTCGCCGCAAAACCCTTTCCCGGCACGGCCTCGACCTTGATCGCCGGCAACGGTTGAGCGGACGCCATCAGCGCCGCCAGAAAAAAGCCTGTCATGTCCAAAAACCCCCAACGATTCCCTCGAATCGCGACCCTATGCAGCGCAGGCCAAAGATTCGGCCCGCACGGCATGGAAACATCTTGTTGGGGAGCACGCCGCGATGCAAGCGCAATATCTCGGCGAAATCAGAAGTTTGTCGCTATACCCTTGCCGAGGTAACACGGCAGTTGCTGCAGCACGTCGGCCTTGGGCACGCCATCCTCCATCAGATCGGACGGCACTTCGGAGGTATCGGTGCGCACGATCGCAAAATCCGCGCCGGGCGCCGTGCGATGGACAACGACATAGCCGCAATCCATCGTTCCATCCTTGCGATCGCCGCGAAAATCGAACGCCGCATAAACGCCCGGCGGCTGTCCGGCGGGATCGCTGTACCACGACAGGCGCAGCACGCGGATCGTGCCGTCGGCCCACAATGTCGCGCGCTTGCGCAGGTTCATCTCCCATTCGAGCCGCGGGTTCGACGCCTGGAACGACAGGCGCAGCATCGCATAGGCACCGGCATAATCGCGCTTGGCGAGCGCCATCGTATAGTCGGCGAACCGATCCATTGCCGCATGCTCGTCGGCCGGCGACGGCTGAAAAGCCGCCTTTTCGTCCGCGTTCACCACCCGCTCGACCTCGGGGCCGAGCAGCGGCGATTGCCCGGCGGCACCGGTGCTCGCGAGCAAGCTCGCCGCCGCCAACGCCAGCCCGCAACGGCGATCAATAGCCATAATAAGCGCCGCCCTTCTCGCGGGCGCGGCGCCATGCGGGCCGGTCGTGACAATTGTTCACAAAGGCCGCGAGCTTGGGATAGCGGGGCGCCATGCCCTGCATGATCGCGATCTCGGCGGGAAAGCTCAGCATGATGTCGGCGGCGGACAGGCTGTCGCCGATAAAATGACCATTCTCCCCCACCCGGCTTTCCATATAGGCGAAATGCGAGTCGAGTTGCTGCGCGATGCGCGGCTCGATCGGCGCCGCCGCTTCGCCCAGCCGCGCGGTGTAAATGCGCAGCAGGATCGGCGTCATCGCCGACCCCTCGGCAAAATGCAGCCATTCGAGATGGCTGATATGGTCGTCGGTGCCGCGGTTGGGCACCAGCGCGCCGCCGCCGTGCCGCTCGCACAGATATTCGGTGATCGCGCCCGATTCGGTGACCACGCGGCCATCGTCCTCGATCACCGGCGACTTGCCGAGCGGATGCACGGCGAGCAGTTCGGGCGGGGCAAGATTGGTGACCGGGTCGCGGTCGTAGAATTTGATGGTATAGGGCGCACCGATTTCCTCGAGCAGCCACAGGATACGCTGCGACCGGCTGTTGTTCAGATGGTGGACGATCAGGCTCATTACTCTCTCCTGTTACGGGTTTCGATAGGGTCCGTTGCGGTCGATCAGCGCCGCGAGTTCGCGCACCAGCTTGGCGGCGAGGATCGCGGTGACGCCGCCGACATCGCGGCCCGGATGCAGCTCGACGATATCGGCGCCGACGATCGGCGCGGTCTGCTTGTGCAGCACCGCCAGCACTTCGCGCACCGTCAAGCCGCCCGGCTCGGGGTGCGCCACGCCGGGCGCCGCCGACGGATCGATCCCGTCGAGGTCGATCGAGATATAGAGCGGCCCGCCGAGCACCGGCACCCGATCAGGCGAAAAATCGGCCATCGGAACGATCTCGACGCCGAACCGTGTGGCCTGCTCGCGGCAATGGCGGTTGAGCGTACGGATCCCGACCTGCACCAGCCGCGCGCGTGTCCGGCCTCGCAAATCCGCGCAAAGGGCGAGGCATGACTGCGTGGATTGCCGCCGAAATCGTCATAAAGATCGGGGTGCGCATCGAAATGCAGGATCTGGACCGGCCCCGAGCAGGTCGCGGCGGCCGCGACGAGCGGAAAGCTGACCGCATGATCGCCGCCGAGCGCGAGCGGCACCTCGCCATCCTCATACAACATCGCGACATGGCGCCGAATCGCGGCATCGTCCTGCGCAGTATTTTCGGTGAGCGGCAGGTCGCCATCGTCGGTGAAAGCGATGTCGATACCTATCTCAGGCCCAAGCTCGCTCGCCATATTGCCGCGCTCGCTCCACAGCATCGCACGAATTGCGGCGGGACCTTTCGCGGCGCCGCGCTCGAAGCTGCTGTTGACGTCGGTGGGAAGACCGAAGAGGCGGATCGCAGACATGCGCCGCTTGTAATTTCTTGCCGATGCCGCGCAAGGCGCAACTGCGGCCGGCCACGCGTCCATCCCGCGGGCCGGCGGCACCTGCCTTGGGCTGTCGCGCAGCACTTGAAAGAAAGTCTATCTTCCTCTTCCCGCGCCAAGCATTATGGTGGCGCAGCGGGCCGTGCGGACGCCCGTTCAGGCGATGCGTCGTCCAAGTTCCGCTCCATGCGCCGCGTCTGCGGCAAGGAGCGACTTGCATGACCGACGATCGATATTCTCCGCCCACGCTTTCTTTGCTGCAGCTGTTCCTGCGCTTTCTTGGTTTCGGCTTCCTCGCCTTCGGCGGGCCCGTGGCGCAGATCGCGATGGTGAAGCAGGCGCTGGTCGAGGAAGGGCGCTGGATTTCGCCGGCTCGCTTCAACCGGCTGCTCGCGGTCATGCAGGTCCTGCCGGGACCGGAGGCACATGAATTGTGCGTCCATCTGGGCATGATCGCGCGCGGGCGGATCGGCGGATTGCTCGCCGGCCTCGGCTTCATGCTGCCCGGCTTCCTGCTGATGCTGGGCGCGGCATGGCTCTACGAGGATTGGCTGGTCGGTAATCCGGCGATGGCGCCCGCCTTCCTTGGCGTCCAGGTCGTCGTTCTGGCGATCATCGCGCGCGCGATACAGCGGATCGCCGCGCATATATTGGAAGACAAGTTGCTGTGGCTGCTCGCTGCCGGTGCGTTCGCCGCGACGCTGTCGGGTGCCCCCTTCTGGATTCCCCTGATCGCATCGGGGCTGGTTTATACCTATGCGGCGCGTCCGGCTGCGGTGGTTGGCATATGCCTCGCCGCCGTTCTGCTAGCAGCGCTCATGTTCAATGCTGGACCATCGATCAACACTGGCGACGCGGCGCGCCAGGTCGGTGTCCTCGCCTTGTTCATCGCCGGACTCAAGGGCGGCCTGTTGACGTTCGGCGGCGCCTACACCGCTATCCCCTATGTGCGCTCCGACACGGTCGGACGGGGCTGGATCACCGACGCGAGCTTCCTCGACGGTGTCGCGTTCGCGGGAATGCTCCCGGCGC
This sequence comes from Sphingopyxis sp., assembly GCA_015657575.1. GTDB lineage: Bacteria > Pseudomonadota > Alphaproteobacteria > Sphingomonadales > Sphingomonadaceae > Sphingopyxis. Next base: position 1,183 of record JACDQN010000241.1, on the reverse strand, counting down.
CGCTCGTCATCTTCGCCACCTTCGCGGGGTATGTGGCCGGGGGATTTTCGGGTGCGCTTGCGATCACCGCGGGGATGTTCCTTCCCGCTTTCGCCTTCTCGCTGATCTTCTTCGAGCGGCTGGAGGCGATTGTCGAGAACCCCAAGCTTCACCGTGCGCTCGCGGGCGTCGCGGCTGCCGTCGTTGGGGTGATCGCGGCGACGCTATTCCAGCTGGCAGCATCAACCGCCGAGCGCACGACAAGCCCTCTCCCCTCGCTTCTTCTCTTCGGAGCGGCGCTCTGGATCGTGTGGCGCTGGAAAGGAAAGCTTACGGCCCCTGCCCTCATATTGGCGGGAGGCGTCGCGGGATGGATAATGCATCTGTGATCCGGCCGCACATGATGCTCGCGTCCACGCTCGGGACTAGACCGTTAGTTAAAGATAGACACGTGCACCGCGGCGAAATCCGAGGCCCAGAATCTCGACGCGAAGCCAGTCTATCGCTGCAATGGGCCCCGTTTTTTCGCCGGGGCACGCAAAATGGCTGTTCATCACCCCTTGTCAGCTATTCCAGCGGCGCCCCCCAGAAAGAAAGGGTACCGGGCCGTTCAACGGCGGGCGGGCCGACCTGCGGGAGGGGGATGCAGGTACAAGGGGCTGGAGGCCCGCCGCCGTCTGCCGGCCGGTTCGATCGGACGAACCGGCCGGATGGCAATCAGCGTTAGAGGTCGTCGACATCCCCGTCGTCGGATCCGACCATCATTTCCTCGGCGACCGCATCGGTGCGGCCGCGGATCGCGGCCTCGAGCCGTTCGCGAAGCTCAGGATTTTCGGTCAGGAAATTCTTCGCATTCTCGCGCCCCTGCCCGATGCGGATCGAGTCATAGCTGAACCAGGCACCCGATTTCTCGACGAGCCCGGCCTTGACGCCGATATCGAGAATCTCGCCGATCTTCGAAATGCCCTGCCCGTACATGATATCGAATTCGACCTGCTTGAACGGCGGCGCGACCTTGTTCTTGACGACTTTCACGCGCGTCGTGTTGCCGACGATCTCGTCGCCATTCTTGATCTGGCCGGTGCGGCGGATGTCGAGGCGGACCGAGGCGTAGAATTTCAGCGCGTTTCCGCCGGTCGTGGTTTCCGGGTTGCCGTACATCACGCCGATCTTCATGCGCAGCTGGTTGATGAAGATCACCATG
>JACDQN010000240.1 GCA_015657575.1 Sphingopyxis sp. | reverse complement strand
GATGCTGGGCGACCGGGCGTGCCGGGTCGATCTGGCGCCGCGGACGCATGGGCGCCGGGTGATCGCCGTCGAGGGGCGGTCGGTGACGCTCGATGCGCCGGTGGGGGAGGGAGCGATGCGGTTCGGCGAGCTGATGTGGATCGAGGGTGCGGCGTGCGGGCTGGCGAGCCCGGTGATCGACGCGGCGGGCGCGGTGCTGCATCTGGCCGAAGCGCCGGCGCTGCTCCCCGCGCTGCCCGCGCGGGTGCGGTTGATCGAGGGGTGCGACAAGCAGCTGACGACATGCCGCGAGCGCTTTGGCAACGCAGCGAATTTTCGCGGCGAAGCGCATCTGCCGGGCAATGATCTGCTGACGCGCTATCCCGGTGGATGAGCCGCTCGACGATCCTCCGGGCGCACGCGCCTTTGCGGCGGCGCGGGCGATGGTCGGGGTGCGGTTCCGGCCGCAGGGGTGCGACCCGGCGACGGGGCTCGACTGTGTAGGGCTGGTGTGGGCAGCTTATGCGGCGGCGGGGTGCGTGCTGGTCCGGCCGCGGGCGTATCCCATGCGCGGATGGGGCGGCGAGCGGGTTCGAGCGGCGCTGGCGGCGGCGGGCTTCGCGACGGCCCGCGATGCGCCGCGGCCGGGCGACGTCGCGCTGATCGTTTATCCGGCCGGGCAATTTCATCTGGCGCTGATCGGGCATGGCTCGATCGTTCATGCGCATGCCGGGCTGCGGCGCGTCGTCGAGACGCCGGTCGAGCCCGGTTGGCTTTGGGCGGAGCGCTGGCGGCTTATCTGAGATGGGGACGGGACATGGCGACTTTGGTGCTGACGGTGGTCGGCGGGATCGTGGGCGGGCCGGTGGGGGCGGCGATCGGCGCGGCGGTCGGTCAGCAGATCGACGCCGAAATCTTCAAACCCAAGGGACGCGAAGGGCCGCGGCTCGCCGACCTGAAGATACAGGCATCAACCTATGGCCAGCAGATTCCGAAGCTGTTCGGGACGATGCGCGTCGCGGGCAGCGTGATCTGGGCGACCGACCTGATCGAACGGCGCAGCAAGCGCGGCGGGGGCAAGGGGCGGCCGTCGACGACCGAATATAGCTATGCGGTGTCGCTGGCGGTCGCGCTGTCGTCGCGGCCGATCCGCGCGATCCGCCGGATATGGGCCGACGGCAATCTGCTGCGCGGGTCGAGCGGCAGTTTCCAGGAGCGCTGCATCTTTCGCTGGCACGACGGAAGCGAGGATCAGCCGGCCGACCCGCTGATCGCATCGGCGGTCGGGATCGCCTCGGCGAGCGCGTTTCGCGGGCTTGCCTATGCGGTGTTCGAGGAACTCGAGCTCGGCAGTTTCGGCAACCGCATCCCGTCGCTGACCTTCGAAGTCGAGGCCGACGCGGACGACGTCGATGCGGGGATGATCGGCGATGCGCTGCTCGGCGAGGCCGGGCGCTGTACGGGGCGCTGGCCGTTCGGCGGCTATGCGGCGTCGGGCGACCGGGTGCGCGAGGCGCTCGCACCGCTGTTCGAGGCGGATGGGGTACGGCTGGTGAGCGGCGCCGATCGCTGGCGGCTGGCGCCGTCGGCTGCGGCCGGCGCGCCGCTGG
>JACDQN010000239.1 GCA_015657575.1 Sphingopyxis sp. | reverse complement strand
GCCCGCGCCGCCCGCCGCCGAAAGCGGCTGGCGCCCCGACCGCTCGCGGCGGCAGATCGCCTTCTTCGCCGCAATCATCCTGATCGGCGCGCTTGCGATCCTCTATGCCTGGGGCCTGCCGCCGTTCAGCCCGCGCAGCCAGACCACCGAAAATGCCTATGTCCGCGGCCAGACGACGATCATCTCGCCGCAGGTCGGCGGCTATGTGACCGAGGTGCTGGTGCAGGATTTCGACACGGTGAAGGCCGGGCAAGTGCTCGTGCGGATCGACGACAGCGTCTATCGCCAGCGCGTCGCGCAGGGCGAAGCGAGCATCGCCGCCCAGACCGCCAGCCTCGACAACAGCGCGCAGAGCCAGCGTTCGGCCGAGGCGCAATTGCGCGCGCAGGACGCCGCGGTCGGCAATGCGCGGGCGCAGCTCCAGCGCGCGCAAGCCGACATGCGGCGCGTGAGCGAGCTCGTCGATGCGGGGTCGGTGTCGCTGCGCGAGCGCGACCAGACGCTCGCCGCGCTCCGGCAGGCCGAGGCGGGGGTCCGGCAGGCCGAGGCGCAGCGCCAGATCGCGCTCGAACAAATCCGCTCGGTGACCGTCGGGCGCGGCGGGCTGCAGGCGGGGGTCGAGAATGCGAAGGCGACGCGCGGGCTCGCCGACATCGACCTCGACCGCACCATCATCCGCGCGCCGCGCCCGGGCAAGCTCAGCGAGGTGACGGTGCGCGTCGGCCAGCTCGTCAATCCGGGCACGCAGCTGATGTATCTGGTGCCGCAAAAACATTGGGTCGTCGCCAATTTCAAGGAAGCGCAGACCGCCGACATCCGCGCCGGCCAGCGCGCGACGCTGAAGATCGATGCGCTGGGCGGCGCGAAGATCAAGGGCGTGGTCGAGAATATCGCCCCCGCCGCCGGCAGCGAGTTCAGCGTGATCAAACCCGACGCCGGATCGGGCAATTTCGTGAAGGTGCCGCAGCGCATTGCGGTGCGCATCCGCATCGAACCGGGGCAGGACCTCGCCAAGCGCCTGGGCCCCGGCATGTCGGTGGTCGCCACCGTGCACACCGGGGACGATTGATGCGCGGCGCGCTCCTGTTGCTGCCGCTGCTGCTTGCGGGCTGCGCCCCCGCGATCACCCCGCGCCCCGAGGCGAGCCTCGTGACCCCGCCCACCGACTGGCGCACCGCCGTGACTGCGAGTGGTCCGATCGAGGCCGAGTGGTGGGGCCGCTTCGGCGACGCGCAGTTGTCGGTGCTGGTCGAGCGCGCGCGGGCGCATAATGTCGACCTCGCGATCGCCGCCGCGCGCGTCGCCGAAGCGCGCGCGCAGGAGCGCGTCGCGCGCTCTTTGCTGCTCCCGACGCTGTCGGCGAGCATCCCCGCATCTGAATCGCGCAGCGTGAACGCCTTCGGCCAGCCGAGCGAAAGCACGGCGACGCAGCCGAGCTTCCAGGCCGCCTATGAGGTCGACCTCTTCGGCCGCAACGCCGCGCAGGCCGACGCCGCGCGCGCCAATGCCGCGGCGGTCGCGG
>JACDQN010000005.1 GCA_015657575.1 Sphingopyxis sp. | reverse complement strand
CGCTGGTTGCGGGCTTCACGAGCGTCGGCATGGACGTGGTGCAGGTCGGCCCGATGCCGACCCCGGCGATCGCGATGCTGACGCGATCGATGCGCGCCGATCTGGGCGTGATGATTTCGGCGAGCCACAATCCCTATCATGACAATGGCATCAAGCTGTTCGGCCCCGACGGCTATAAATTGTCCGACGCCGACGAGGCGCAGATCGAGAAATTGCTCGAGACCGAACCGAAGCTGGCCGACCCCGCGCATATCGGGCGCGCGAAGCGCATCGAAGACGCGCGCGGCCGCTATATCCACGCGGTGAAGCAGAGCCTGCCGCAATCGGTGCGGCTCGACGGGATCAAGATGGTGCTCGATTGCGCCAACGGCGCCGCCTACAACAGCGCGCCGACGGTGTTCTGGGAATTGGGCGCCGATGTCGTGGCGATCGGGGTCGAACCTAACGGTGTTAACATCAACGCCAGATGCGGATCGACCTCGCCGGGCTTGCTGCAGGAAACCGTCGTCGCGAGCGGCGCCGATATCGGCATCGCGCTCGACGGGGACGCCGACCGGTTGATCGTGGTCGACGAGAAGGGCGCGATCGTCGACGGCGACCAGATCATGGCGCTGATCGGCGCCAGCTGGGCCCGGCAGGGGCGGTTGAAGGGCGGCGGCGTCGTCGCGACGGTGATGTCGAACCTCGGCCTCGAACGCTTCCTGCAAGGGCAGGGGCGTGACGCTCGAGCGTACCAAGGTCGGCGACCGCTATGTGCTCGAACGCATGAAAGAGGGCGGTTTCAACGTCGGCGGCGAGCAGTCGGGGCATATGATCCTGTCGGACCATGCGACGACCGGCGACGGTACGCTGGCGGCGCTGCAGGTGCTCGCCGAACTCATCACCGTGGCAAACCCGCGGGCGAGATGCTGCACCAGTTCGATCCGGTACCGCAGCTGTTGAAGAATGTCCGCTTTTCCAGCGGCAAGCCGCTCGACGACGCGCAGGTCAAGGCGGCGATCGCCGAGGGCGAAAATGCACTGAACGGCCGCGGCCGCCTCGTCATCCGCCCGTCGGGAACCGAACCGCTGATCCGCGTCATGGCCGAAGGCGACGATGCCGGCGAAGTCGAGCGCGTCGTCGACATGATCTGCGACGCGGTGCGCGTGGCGACCGCATAACTGCTGATTTTTTGAAACTGAAAGAGACTTATCATGCTTGAAATGCGACCCGATTGCGAAAAGTGCGGCCGCAACCTGCCGGCCGATATCCACGGCGCCTTCATCTGTTCGATGGAGTGCACATTCTGCGCGAACTGCGCTGACAAGCTCGACGAACTTTGCCCAATTGCGGCGGCGACCTGCTTGACCGGCCGCTTCGCGAAGGCGCGATACTGGCGAAATACCCGGCCTCGACGGAGCGAAAGCATAAGGGGTGACCAATTCGCTCTTTCTTGATGCCGGACTTGATCCTGCATCCTCCGCCCAACGGGCGTCACGAACCCCGGATCAAGTCCGGAGTGATGATGGATATGGGGTCATGCCATGACCGCACGCGTTCTGATCATCGCGGGATCGGACAGCGGCGGCGGTGCCGGTATCCAAGCCGATATCAAGGCGGTGACGATGCTCGGCGGTCACGCGATGACCGCGGTCACGGCGATCACCGCGCAGAACACGCTGGGGGTGCAGGGCGTTCACGCCATCCCGACTGCAATGGTGCTGGCGCAGATCGACAGCGTCGTTTCGGACATCGGTGTTGACGCTGTTAAGATTGGCATGATCGGCAGCGCCGAAACTGCCGCCGCGGTTGCCGAGCGCCTGGCGCAGCCGGACCTGGCGCAGGCGGCGCTGGTGTTCGATCCGGTGATGGTGGCGACGAGCGGATCGGTGCTCGCCGACGCGGAAACGATCGCGGCGTTCCGTGCGCTGCTCGACCGCGCGATGGTCGCGACGCCCAACTTGCCTGAACTGGAGGCGCTCGGCGGCGAGGAAGCGGTGCTCGCGCACGGCTGCTCGCTGCTCGTCAAGGGTGGGCATGCCGCGGGCGAGACGGTGATCGACCGGCTGCTCGAACCCGGCGAGGGCGAGGTCGCGCGCTGGGAGGCGCCGCGCATCGACACGACGCACAGTCACGGTACGGGATGCACGCTGGCGAGCGCGATCGCGTGCGGACTGGCGCAGGGCATGCCGCTCGAACCCGCGGTCGCGCGCGCGCGCGATTTCGTGCGGCTGGCGCTGCTCGACGCGCCGGGGCTGGGGCAGGGCAATGGCCCGATGGGGCAGCAGATGGTGCGCAACGACGGGCTTTTCACCGGTCCGGCGCTCAACCAGTTCACCTTGCCTGCGACCGATTATGCGGCCTCCGTCGCCTTCTACAAACAGCTCGGGCTGACGCAGATCGTCGACAGCCCCGGCAATGGCTACGCGCGCTTCGAGGCGGCGAACGGCGTCACCGTGTCGATCCACGTCGGCGACGGCGCAGCGGGCGGAGTGACTGTCTTTCTGGAAAGCGGTGCGCTCGATGCGTGGGTCGCCTATCTCGCACGTCGCGGCGTGCAGTTCGAGCAGATGCCGAAGGACGAGGATTGGGGATGGCGCGAAGCGCGGCTGACCGATCCTGCCGGCAATCGCCTGTGCCTCTATCAGGCCGGCGAATATCGGCGCTATCCGCCGTGGCGTATATGATCGTCGGAGTCGACGAGGCCGGGCGCGGGCCGCTGGCCGGGCCGGTGGTCGCGGCGGCGGTGCTGCTGTGCGAGGGCGGGATCGCGGGTCTGGACGATTCCAAGAAGCTGAGCGCGAAACGGCGCGGCGCGCTGGAAATCGAGATCAAGGCGCGCTGCCGCTGGGGTATCGGCGAAGCGAGTGTCAGCGAAATTGACAGTGTCAACATATTGCAGGCGACGTTCCTTGCGATGACGCGCGCGGTCGAGGCGCTGGGGTTCGAGCCTGCCGAGGTGCTCGTCGACGGCAACCGGCTGCCGCGTTGGCGGTACAGCGCGCGCGCGATCGTGGGCGGCGACGCGCTGCATCCCTGCATCTCGGCCGCGAGCATTATCGCGAAGGAGCATCGCGACCGCTTGATGGTGGCGGCGGCGCGCGATTTTCCGGCTTTTGGCTGGGAGAGTAACATGGGTTATGGTACCGCCCATCATCTCGCGGCGCTGCGCCAGCATGGCCCGACGCCGCTCCACCGGACCAGCTTTGCACCGGTCGCACAAATGCAGCTGGTCTGATCCAAGGGTCAAAGGGGAAGCGGCGATGAGCAGCGGATTTACGGCCGACGATGTCGGTACGCAAACGGGGCGGCGTTTCCTTGTCACCGGTGCCAACGCCGGGATCGGTTTCGAAACGGCGCGGGTGCTCGCATCGCGCGGCGCGCATGTCGTGCTCGCCTGCCGCGATGCGCGCCGCGCCGAGGCGGCGATGGACCGTATCCGCGAAGATTTGCCCGCCGCCGAACTGTCGTTTCAGCCGCTCGACCTGGCCGATCTCGACCAGGTGCGCGGCGCGGCCGAAGCGGTACTGGCTGGGCCGCGGATCGACGTCCTGATCAACAATGCGGGCGTGATGATCCCGCCGAAAACGCTGACGAAGCAGGGCTATGAGCTGCAATTCGGGGTGAATCACCTCGGCACCTTTGCCTTCACGGGGCTGGTGCATGCGCATGTCGACGACCGCATCGTCATCACCGGCAGCATCGCGCACCGCAACGGCGCGATGGACTATAGCGACCTGTCGGCGTCGCGAAGCTATCATAATTGGCAGCGCTATCAGATGAGCAAGCTCGCGAACCTGCTCCATATGTTCGAACTCGACCGGCGGCTGAGCGCGGCGGGGCGCGCGACGCAGGCGATCGGATGCCATCCGGGGGTCGCGCTGACCGAATTGACGCGGCATCTGCCTTTTCCGCTCCGCCATATGACGCCGCTGGCCGCACCCTTTTTCAACAGCGGCGCGCAAGGCGCCTGGCCGACGCTGCAGGCCGCGACGGGCGCGCATGTGCAAGGCGGCGATTATCTGGGTCCGCAGGGGCTTGGCGAGGTGACGGGGCGGTCGGGGCCCGCGCGCGCGACGCGCGACGCGCGCGACCCGAAGCTGGCACGCGAATTGTGGCAGCGTTCGATCGAACTCAGCGGGGTCGATCCCGGTCTTTGAGACCCCTTTCGAAATTTTTTTCGTCGGTGAGTCCGGATCGCCACACCACCAGTGGTTGAGTCCTCGATTCATTCGAGACTCCATATGTCGTGGGGGACTCGTTTCGTTCCCGTGCCGTTAACCATTATGACACCCGGAATCCCTAGAATCCCGAGCTTGACGGCGGGTCTCGCCGGACTCATCAGGGCCTTCTTACGAGCAAGGAACGGGGTGGAATATGGGTGTGATGGAACGGGTCAAGGCGCCGGCGACGAAGCAGCGGACGCCCAAGGTCGACCCCGCGGACCTGCCGCTCGACAGCATCTTGCAGGGCGATTGCGTCGAGATGATGCGGTCGCTGCCGGCCGCGTCGGTCGACATGATCTTCGCCGACCCGCCCTATAATCTCCAGCTCGGCGGCGATCTGCTCCGCCCCGACGGCAGCCAGGTCGACGCGGTCGACGACGATTGGGACAAGTTCGACAGCCTCGCCACTTACGATCGCTTCACCCACGCCTGGCTCAAGGAAGCGAAGCGCATCCTGAAACCGAACGGCAGCATCTGGGTGATCGGCAGCTATCACAACATCTTCCGCGTCGGCACCGCGCTCCAGGACAATGGCTATTGGATCCTCAACGACATCGTGTGGCGCAAGGCGAACCCGATGCCCAATTTCAAGGGTACGCGCTTCACCAACGCGCATGAGACGTTGATCTGGGCGTCGATGGGTGAAAAATCGCGTTATACCTTCAATTATCGCGCGATGAAGACGCTGAATGACGAGCTTCAGATGCGCTCGGACTGGCTGATTCCGATCTGCGGCGGGCAGGAACGGCTCAAGAAGGGCGGTACCAAGGTGCACCCGACGCAGAAGCCCGAGGCGCTGCTCTATCGCATCCTGCTCGCCTGTTCGAACCCGGGCGACGTCATTCTCGATCCCTTTTTCGGTACCGGCACGACGGGCGCGGTCGCAAAGCGCCTTGGCCGTCACTTCATCGGCATCGAGCGCGAGGACGATTATATCGCCGCGGCGAACGAGCGCATCGAAATGGCGCTGCCGCTCGACGAGAGCGCGGTGAAGACGATGATGGCGCCCAAAGCCGCGACGCGCGTCGCCTTCGGCACGCTGGTCGAAGGCGGCATGATCGCGCCGGGTACGGTGCTGACCGACGCAAAACGCCGCTGGAAAGCGAAGGTGCGCGTCGACGGCAGCCTCGAATGCGCGGGACAGCCCGCGGGGTCGATCCACAAGCTCGGTGCGGGGCTGCAGGGCGCGCCGAGCTGCAACGGCTGGACTTTCTGGCATGTCGATACCGGCAAGGAATTGCGTGTGATCGACGCGCTGCGGCAGGATTGGCTGCTGGCGAACGAGGCCTGATGTTCCAGCCGCTGACCAAGCCCGATTTCGGCGCCGCGTCGGCGGATGCGCGCATCTATTGCCGCCCGGCCTGCTTTGTCGACCGGCCGCACGAACTCGATGACGATTGCCTGCGCATCGCCGACACGATGGTCTGGTTCGCCGCCTGGCATATCAGCCTGCGCGACACCGACGGCGTCAGATCGGCAATCGTCCCCATCCCCGATTTTGCCGGCTGGGTCGCTTCCATGCCGGCGGCGCTCGCCGAAGCTGCGACCGCCCAGCGAGCCGCGGTGACGCGGCCGCGCGGCGCGTTGCAGCTCGGCGAGCGTATGGTTCGCCTGAACGAGCCGCAGCTGATGGGCATTTTGAACGTGACGCCCGACAGCTTTTCCGACGGCGGCAAGCATGTCGATACCGCCGCGGCGATCGACGCGGGCTTCGCGATGGGAGCCGCGGGTGCCGCGATCATCGACGTCGGCGGCGAATCGACCCGTCCCGGCGCGCCGTTGGTTTGGGAAGGCGACGAGATCAAGCGGATCGAACCCGTCGTCGCCGGCCTCGCGCGCGGCGGCGTCGCGGTTTCGATCGACACGCGCAAGGCCGCGGTGATGGAGGCGGCGCTCGCGGCGGGGGCGACGATCGTCAACGACATCGCGGCGCTGCGGTACGACGACCGCGCGATGGAGGTGGTTGCCCGCGCGGCTGCCACGTCGTGCTGATGCATGCCCCATCGGCCAAGAGCGATCCGCACGAGGGCGGAACCTATTGGCATGTGCTGTTCGACGTGTTCGACATGCTCGCGGACCGGATCGCGGCTTGCGTCGCGGCGGGGATCGATCGCGCCAAGGTCATCGTCGATCCGGGTTTGGGATTCGGCAAGGGCGTGGCCGATAATCTATCCCTTATCAATGGCTTGTCGCTATTTCATGCGCTCGGTTGTCCGATCCTCTTCGGTGCCAGCCGCAAGCGCATGATCGGCGCGCTTGATAATGAGGCGCCCGCCGACCAGCGGCTCGGCGGCACGGTGGCGCTGCACTACCAGGCGACGACGCAGGGCGCGCAGTTGCTGCGGGTGCACGATATCGCCGAAAACCGGCAGGCACTGCGCGTGTGGCGCGGGCTCAGGGACGCGGCGTTGACGGCTTAAGCCGCCGTATCGATCCCAAGATCGCTCAGCTTGCGATAAAGCGTCGAACGCCCGATCCCCAGTCGCCGCGCGACTTCGCTCATGCGGCCGCGGTAATGGCCGATCGCGAGGCGGATGACGTCGGCCTCGATATCCTCGAGCGGGCGCAGATTGCCGTCTGGGAGGTAGAGGGTGACGCCGATCGCTTCGCCGTTGATCGCGATCTCGCCTTCGCCCGTGGGCGCGTTGCCGCCGCCGAGCGCGGCTTCGATCGCGCGGAAATCGGCGGCCGTGAGCACGTCGGTCTTGCTGGCGACCGCGGCGCGGAACAGCACATCCTGCAACTGGCGAACATTGCCCGGCCAGGCATAGGCGGCGAGCAGGCGCAGCGCATCGTCGGTGACGCCGAGCGGCGACATGCCCGGCAGGCCGCCGATGCGCGCGATCAGGTGACGCGCGAGCGAGCCGACGTCGCCGCGGCGTTCGGACAGCGAGGGCAGGGTGAATTGCGCGGTCGACAGCGCGTAATAGAGATCTTCGCGGAAGTGGCCCGCCTCGATCAGCTTGTCGAGCGGGCTGGCGCTGGTTGCGATGATGCGCACGTCGACGCTCTGGCGGATCGAGCCGCCGATCATCTGAACCTCGCCCGTGTTGAGGAATTCGACGAGCTTTGCCTGCGTTTCGAGCGGGATGCATTCGACATGGTCGATGATGATGCTGCCGCCGTCGGCCTGCACCAGCCGCCCGACCTGGCGGTCGAAGGCACCCGGAAAGGCGCCGCGCTCGTGCCCGAAGAGGCCCGAACCGATCAGCCCCGGCGACACCGCCGAGCAATCGACCATCACGAGCTGCCCGCGCGCGCGCGGGCTGGCGCTGTGGATTGCGCGGGCGAAGACTTCCTTGCCGGTGCCGGGGCGTCCGTTGATCATCACCGGCACGCGGGCGCGCGCGGCTTTCGCGGCGATGGCGAGCGCGCTGCGGAAATTGGGGCTCGACCCGATGATTTCCTCGAAAGCGAGCGGAGCGCGGAGCTTCTCGGTGAGCGGACGGAGCTCGCCCTGCGGGCCGCTGGTCGGGACCACGCGGTCGAGCGCTTCGAGCAGGCGGTCGGGAGCGATCGGTTTCTGGACGAAGTCGCTTGCGCCGGCACGCATGGCGGCGACCGCGACCTCGACGCCGTTGCGCATCGTGATGACGATCAGCGGCAGCGCGGGGCGCCAGCGGCGCAGTTCGGCGACGAATTCGTGCATCGGCATGCCCGGGGCGCCTTGATCGACGATCACGGCGTCGAGCGCCATCCCCTCCTGCGTACCGAGCTTGGCGAGCGCGGTATCGGTATCGCCTGCGACGATGCTGCGCCAACCGCCGCGTGACACCAGCGCCGAAAGGAAGCGCTGCTGTGCAGGCTCGCTGTCGACGATCATCACTGTTCGCGTATCGCGCGTGCTGGCCATAATCCCGAATCCGCCCCTTTCGGCATCATAGTGCCGGTTCTTCCGCTCAAGCACAGTGATTTAAGGCACATCGGTAAAGGGGCGATTAAGGCCATTGGGCTTTTGCCGCGGGTCCGCTTTTCGCCTGCGCCCCTTGAGCATCGGGAAAGGCGTGGCTAAGACCGGCGCGACGTGCGATTCTGGGCGATGCGCCGATGCGCGCCCGAACGAAACAGGCGAAGGGGAAAAGGCCATGGCGGAACAGGAAATGAAGGCGGCGAACGACACCTATGCGGGCTTTATCAGCCTGCTCAAAGTCGGTTCGATCATCACGGCGATCGTGACCGTGTTCGTCGTCCTTCTCATCGCCTCCTGACGCGGCCGCCGGCATGCGCATCGCTGTTTTGAAAGAGCTCGCCGACGGCGAGACTCGCGTCGCCGCGACCCCTGAAACCGTGAAGAAATTCATTGGATTGGGTGCCGAAGTTGCCATTGAGTCGGGGGCAGGAGAAAAGGCGTCGATCGCTGATGCTGATTATAGCGCGGCGGGCGCAAGCGTCGGCAGCCGCGCCGATGCCCTGAAAGGCGCGAACATCATCCTCGGCGTCCAGGGACCCGACCCCAAGGGGCTGAAGGGCTTTGCCGACGGAGCCTGGCTCGCGGCCGGGCTCAATCCGTTCGGAGAGCGTACGCGCATCGACGACTATGCCAAGCTGGGACTCGAAGCGTTGGCGATGGAATTCATGCCGCGCATCACGCGCGCGCAGTCGATGGACATCCTGTCCAGTCAGGCGAATCTCGCCGGCTATAAGGCAGTGCTGATGGCGGCAAACGCCTATGGCCGCGCCTTCCCGATGATGATGACCGCGGCGGGTACCGTCAGCGCCGCCAAGGCGTTCGTGATGGGCGTCGGCGTTGCGGGGCTGCAGGCGATCGCCACCGCGCGGCGTCTGGGCGCACAGGTCAGCGCGACCGACGTGCGTGCGGCGACCAAGGAACAGATATTGTCGCTCGGCGCCAAGCCGATCTTCGTCGAGACCGTCGCGGGGATCGAAGGCGAAGGAACGGGCGGCTATGCCACCGAAATGTCGGATGAATATAAGGCGGCGCAGGCCGAACTCGTGTCGTCGCACATCGCCAAGCAGGACATCGTGATCACCACCGCGCTGATCCCGGGGCGCCCGGCGCCGCGGCTGATCAGCGATGCGCAGCTTGCGACGATGCGCAACGGCAGCGTGATCGTGGACATGGCGGCCGAAAGCGGCGGCAATGTCGAAGGCTCTGCGCCCGGCGAAACGAAGAAAATCCACGGCGTCACCGTAATCGGCGCGAAGAATATCGCGGCGTTGATGCCCGCCGACACCAGCGCGCTGTTCAGCCGCAACCTGTTCAACTTCCTCTCGGCCTTCTGGGACAAGGAAGCTGGCAAGCCCGTGCTCGACGAGGAAATCGGCAATGCGGTGCGCCTGACGCAGGGTGGCAAGGTCGTGAACGAGCGGTTGCTCGGTTAAACGCGCCGCAAATCTGTCTTTCTTCTGAAACTTTCGGGCGCCAATGCCCGTTCGCTTTCGGCAGGACCCTGCAGGTTCCGCCGTTCCCAGAGGAGAGATGATGTGACGAAGACGCTGCTGCTCGCGACCGCATGTGCTGCCGGTCTGGCCCTTGCGGGATGTAATAATGCACCCGAGACGCCCGTGGCCGACGCTGCGCCCCAAAAGACGGGCGATGTCGTCTCCGCGAGTAGCAACCCGACGGTCGGCGCCGCCGAGATGCTGCCGACCAGAACCATCGTCGAAAATGCCGCGGCCTCGCCGATCCACAAGACGCTGGTCAGCGCGGTGCAGGCGGCGGGCCTGACCGAAACACTGTCGGGTACCGGCCCTTTCACCGTCTTCGCTCCGACCGATGCCGCCTTTGCACAGGTTTCGCCGGTGACGCGCGACGGCTGGATGCGCCCGGCGCAGAAGGAAGTTCTGGCGGGCGTCCTCAAATATCATATCGTTGCGGGCAAGTTGACGGCCGCCGATCTGACAGAGCAGATCGATGCCGGGCGCGGCAAGGCCGTACTCAAGACGGCGGACGGTCAGGATCTGACCGCTACCAAATCGGGCGACGCGATCATCCTGACCAGCGCGAGCGGCAACAAGGCCGCGGTGACGCAGGCCGATGTGCCGCAGTCGAACGGCGTTATCCATGTCGTCGACGCGGTGCTCGTCCCCAAAATGTAAAAAATAGGGCCGGCATCTCCGGCGCAGCGATATTTTATGTCGCAAAACGCTCGCATTTCCCCTGACCGGGAATGCGGGCGTCTTTTTTTGGCTGCTTTGGAGTCGACACATAGGACGGGGCGCGGCAAGAGGTGCGCGAAACGGAATCAGCAGGGGAGCGAGCCCGTGGATTTTATCGCGATTTTTTCGATTTTTGTGTTGGCCTGCTTCGTCGGCTATTTCGTCGTCTGGTCGGTGACCCCGGCGCTGCATACGCCGCTGATGAGCGTCACCAACGCGATTTCGTCGGTGATTATCGTCGGCGCGCTGATCGCCAGCGCTGCCGCGGGTTCGGCCACCTCGAAATGGCTGGGTCTCGCAGCCGTGGTGATGGCCAGCATCAATATCTTCGGCGGCTTCGCCGTGACGTCGCGCATGCTCGCCATGTACAAGAAGAAGGGGCGCTGAGATGGACGTGCAAGCCATTCTCTCGGCCGCGACCGGCGGTCATGGCGCGGTAAACCCCTACGCCGCGATCGCCTATCTGGTGTCGGGTGTCCTCTTCATCCTTGCGCTGCGCGGCCTGTCGAGCCCGGCGACGGCGCAGAGCGGCAACCGCTTCGGCATGATCGGCATGACCATCGCGGTCGTGACCACCATGCTGACCCATGCGCCGGTGGACGTAGGCGGCATAGTTGACGCTATCTCGCTCGTTGAGATCCTCGTCGCGATCGGGATCGGTGCCGTGATCGGTATCGTCATGGCCCGCCGCATTGCGATGACCGCGATGCCGCAGCTTGTCGCAGCGTTCCACAGTCTCGTAGGTCTGGCCGCGGTCGCGGTTGCGGCGGCTGCCTATCTCAATCCCGTCGCGTTCGGAATCGCGGACGCCGCAGGACAAATCCATGTGGTCAGTCGCGTCGAAATGGGGCTGGGTATCGCGATCGGCGCGATCACCTTCTCGGGCTCGGTCATCGCTTTCCTCAAGCTCAACGGCAACATGTCGGGATCGCCGATCATGCTGCCGGGGCGCCATATCATCAATCTCGGCACGCTGGCGGCGATTATCGCGCTGACCGCTTACTTCACCCAGGACCAGTCGCCATGGGTGTTCTGGACGATCACCGGCCTCAGCTTCGCGATCGGCTTCTTGCTGATCATCCCGATCGGCGGCGCCGACATGCCGGTCGTCGTGTCGATGCTCAACAGCTATTCGGGCTGGGCGGCGGCGGCGATGGGCTTTACGCTCGGCAACACCGCGATG
>JACDQN010000238.1 GCA_015657575.1 Sphingopyxis sp. | reverse complement strand
CGTACGGAGTGAAAATGGAGGCCCGAGCCGGAATCGAACCGGCGTATACGGATTTGCAGTCCGCTGCGTCACCACTCCGCCATCGGGCCTCGCGCCGAACTGCCGCGGGCGGTGCCGGCGGCCGGGTGTTGGACGGCGCCGCTAGTGAGGGGGTTTCACGGCCTTGTCAAGGATTCGCCGGTATCGCTTCGCCATGGCGCTATCCGGGCTTGGCGACGTAGCGCCGGCCAGCTATGCGCGCGGCAACGAAATGCTCTGCTGTATTATTATTGCAATACAGCCAAGACTGGGCTAGAGCAGCCCTCGTAAAGGTTCAGGCCTTCAGGAATCGGAAGCAGATCAATGGCGACCAAGTTGAGCGAAGTGACCGCTGCGGACATGCGGGCTGCGATGATCGACAGCCAGCTGAGGACCAATGACGTGATCGACCCGGCGGTCGTGCACGCCATGGCGACGACCCCGCGCGAGCCGCATGTGCCCGCCGCACTCGCCAGCGTCGCCTATATGGACCGCGCCATCGCGCTTGGTCACGGCCGCGCGCTCAACGCGCCGCTCGTCACCGGCCGCATGCTCGTCGCCGCCGATATCCGCCCCGGCACGCGCGTGCTGCTGATCGGCAGCGCGACCGGCTATACCGCCGTGCTGCTCGCCGCTCTGGGCGCCGAGGTCCACGCCGTCGAGGAACAGGAAGAGCTGATGGCGACCGCGCGCGCCGCCTCGGACAACGCCGCGATCCATTGGGTCGACGGGCCGCTGACCGCCGGCGCCCCCGGCGCGGCGCCGTTCAAGTGCATCATCGTCGATGGCGCGATCGAGACGCTGCCCGACGCGCTCGCGGCGCAGCTTGCCGAAGGCGGCCGCATCGTCGCCGCGCGGCGCGAAGGCGCGGTGACGCGGCTCGTCCAGGGCGTGAAGACCGGCGGCACGATCGCGCTGCGCAGCTTCGCCGACATGGACGTCGCGCCGCTCCCCGGTTTCGCCGCGCCCGCCGGCTTTCGTTTCTGACCTTTCCAGGGCCCTATCCCCTTCGCTTTCAGGCTGACATGACGATGCACGAGACCATAAAAAAACTGCCCATCCGTCGTGGCCGCTGGCTTGCGGGGCTCGCCGCGGGCGCGCTGATGCTGCCGGGTGCGGTGCAGGCCGAAACGCTGCAAGGGGCGCTCGCCAAGGCGTATGAGAACAACCCGACGCTGACCGGCGCCCGCGCCGGGCAGCGCGCGAACGACGAGAATGTGCCGATCCAGAAGGCGTCGGGGCTGCCGTCCGTCGGCACCCAGGCCGATTTTCAGGAAAATCTGATCATCCCGGGCAACAGCTTTTTCACCCCGAACCGCTCCTTTTCGGCGGGCGCGCAGCTGTCGGTTCCGCTCTATCAGGGCGGCGCGGTACGCAATGCGGTCAAGGCCGCCAAATATCGCGTCGAGGCGGGGCAGGCCGACTTGCGCGCGACCGAGGCAAGCATCTTCTCGCAAGTCGTCGGCGCCTATATGGACGTCATCCGCGACCAGGCGATCGTCCAGCTCAACCAGAAAAACGTCTCGGTGCTCCGCACCAATTTGCGGGCGACGAGCGACCGCTTCGAAATCGGCGACCTGACGCGCACCGACGTCGCCCAGTCGGAAGCGCGGCTCGCGCTGGCCGAGGGCGACCTGCGCACGGCGGAGGCCAATCTGATCGCCAGCCGCGAGGGCTATATCCGCCTCGTCGGCGATGCGCCGGTCGATCTTCAGGCTCCGCCGCAATTGCCGAACCTGCCCGGTACCGCCGAGGAAGCAGTCGCGATCGCGCTCACCAACAATCCCGACATCGACGCCGCGAATCAGCGCCTCGCTGCGTCGCGCGCCGATATCGGCAGCGCGAAGGCGACGCGCGCGCCGAAAGTGTCGGCGATCGTCAACGGCGGCTACAACAACAATCTGAACTCGATTCCCGCGGGCAACACCACCTCGGACAATGTCACCTCGAGCGCGCTCGCGGGCGTGTCGATGACGCTGCCGATCTTCCAGGGCGGGCGCGCGTCGGCGCGGGTGCGCCAGGCGCAGGCGCAGACGAGCCAGGCGATCGAAACCTATGTCGAGGTCGAACGCGGCGTCATCGCGCAGACGCGCGGCGCCTATGCCGCGTGGCAGGCGAACGAGCGGATCATCGCCGCCACGCAGCAGGCGGTCGGCGCCAACGCCCTGTCGCTCGAAGGCGTACGCGCCGAAAACAGCGTCGGCACCCGCTCGATTCTCGACATATTGAACGCCGAACAGGAATATCTGAACACGCAGGTCCAGCTCGTGTCGGCGCAGCGCAACAGCTACGTCGCCGCCTTCTCGGTGCTCGCCGCGATGGGCAAGGCCGAAGCGCGCGACCTCGGCATCGAGGGCGGCGCGCTCTATGATCCCGCGGTCAATTACGAGCGGGTGAAGGGCCAGATCTGGGATTGGGCCGACGATCCGGTGCCGCAGCAGCAGGCGACCGACACGCGCGGCGTGCCGGCGGCCGACGCGAGCGTGCCTGCAGGTCCCCCGGCGCTGCCGCGACAATAAGGCTGGCAAAGGCCGCCCGCGACCGATAAGATAATGGTTAACCGTCTGGTAGGACGACCCTGATATCGTGGGGCTCGCAAAGGGCAAATGGGGGCTTGAATGGGCGATTTGTCGCGGGAACATCGATGGAAGACATATTGTCGTCGATTCGGCGCGTGATCGCGCGCGACGAAGCCCCCGGAACCGCGCGCGAGGCGCGCGCAGCCGCCAATGAGGATATTCTCGACCTCAGCGACGAGGAAGCCGGCGACGAACCCGAATCGCCCGTGTCCGACGAGGAACTGGTGTCGGCCGCAAGCGCCGAAGCCGCGCGTCAGTCGCTCGAAGCGCTGACCGCCGCGGTCGCGCCCGCCGTTACCGCAGCCGTGGCTCAGCCTGCGCCCACGGGCGCCCGCACGATGGAAGATGTCGTGCTCGACGCGCTGCGCCCGATGCTGAAGGACTGGCTCGACGCGAACCTGCCGTCGCTCGTCGAGGCGATGGTGGCCAAGGAAATCAGCCGGATCACCGGCAAGAAATTCTGATATTTTAATCCTCCCTGTCGCCCTTCGGCTGGCCGACAGGCCGGCCGCTCAGGACAGGCTGCCCTTCGGGCAGCGATGGGGAGGTGGCAGCGCCCTTCGGCTGCCTTGCAGGCGCTCAGGATAAGCTTCGCCTTCGGCGAAACGCTGACGGAGGCGCGATAATGCAGCCCCTCCACCATCCGCTACGCGGACAGGCCCCCTCCCCACCGCTTCGCGGCAGGGAAGAGCTATCCGGCCCAATCTTCGAGCAGATAGCGCGCGATCGCCAGCGGCGGCGGCGCCATGAAGCTGGCGCCCATTTCGCCTGCAAGCGCGGCGCGCACCTCGGCGCGGTCGACCCACATCGCCGCCTCGATCTCGGTCGTATCGAGCGTCAGCGCCGGGTCGAGCGCAACCGCGCGCGCGCCGATCATCAGCGACGAAGGGAAAGGCCAGGGCTGGCTCGCCACATAAGAGACGTCCGTCACCTGGATACCCGCCTCCTCGAACAATTCGCGCGCCACGGCTTCCTCAAGCGATTCGCCGGGTTCGACGAAGCCCGCGAGCGCCGAGAAGAAACCCGGCGGAAATCCCGGCTGGCGCCCGACGAGCACCCGATCATCATGCTCGGCAAGCATGATCACGACCGGATCGACGCGCGGGAAATGCTCGGCGTTACACGCGCCGCAGCGCCGCCCCCAACCGCCGCGGAACAGCAACGTGAGCGTCCCGCACACCGCGCAAAAGCGGTGCCGCGCATGCCAGTCGACCAGGCTGCGCGCACCGCCATAGAGCGCCGCCTCTTCGGGCGAGAGCAGGGGTAGAAGCCGCATCACCGTGCGCGAGCGCGCGTCGATCCGCGCGCCCGGCGCGGCCTCGCGCACGAAGCGCGGCGCGCCGCTGTCGTCGATACCAAGCAGCATCAGCGCGCGTTCGTCAGCCGGATCGAGCGGTTCCCAGAGCAGCCCGCCGCGCTCGCCCGGTACGAAATCGATGCCGTCGAGCGCCAGGCAGGTCGCGCGCGGATCGCCCGCCGCCGCCGCAAAGGCCGCCTCGTTCGTGCGAATCTGGTCGGCGCGGTCGAGCCCGGCCCCGGTAAAGCCCAGCGGCAGCGGCATCAGGCAAGCACATCCTTGAAATAGGCCTTACCGAAGTCCCGCTGAAACGGCAGCGCCTCGGCGGGCATATATTGGGCGTATCCCCCGGCGCGATAGCCACGCTTGCGGTCGACGAACCCGATCGTCCCGGCCGCGCCGCCCCAGCCGAAAATCCCCTCACCCGTGACCGATGTCGGCAGCGAGACGCGCCCGCCTGCCCCGAAACCCTCGCCCGTGATGAAACTGTCCTTCGTATCGACCCCGGCGGGCAGCAGGTTCGACATCGCGAGCCGCGCGGTTTCGGGCTTGAGGATGCGCACCCCGCCCGTCTCGCCCTCGCCGAGCAGCATAGCGAGGAAACGATCGTAATCGCGCGCGCTCGAAACGAGCCCGCCGCCGCCATAGGGGATCGGCGGCTTGTCGAGATAGATCGAACTGGTCGCCGGATCGATCGGCAGCAACGCGCCGCTGAACGGTGCATAATTGGTCGTAAGCCGCCCGACATCGGCCGCCGCGACCTGAAATCCGGTGCTCTTCATGCCCAGCGGGTCGAAGATGCGCGCCTTCAGGAACAGGTCGAACGGCTGGCCCGACACGACCTCGATCACCCGCCCCATCAGGTCGAGCCCGACCGAATAGCTCCAGCGCGTGCCGGGTTCGTAAACGAGCGGCAGTTTCGCAAGCCTGTCGGCAAAGGCGGCAAGGCTCGGCGCAGGAACCGCGGGCGGAAAGCCCGGAATCGGCAGCCGGCTGACCTGCCCGCCCAAAATCCCCTGCTCGTTATAGGCGTCGCGCAGCGGCCCCTTCTGGATAATGCCGTAGCCGAGCCCCGCGGTGTGCGTGATCAGCTGGCGCACGGTGATCGGCCCCTTCGCGCGCCGCACGTCGGTCAGCGAACCGTCGGGCGTGTTCTGGACGTTCATCTTCGCAAAGGCGGGGAGGAAATCGGCGATCGGCTGGTCGAGCTTGATCTTGCCGTCCTCGATCAACATCATCGCCGCGATGCCCGTCACCGGCTTGGTCATCGAATAGAGGCGCCACAGCGTGTCGGCATCGACCGCCTTCGCCGAATCCATCGCCTGCGTCCCCGCGCCGAAGAAATCGGCGGCCGCCTGCCCCTTGCCGATCGCGGCGAGCGTGCCCGCGAGCTCGCGGCGATCGACAAACCCTTTGATGAAGGCGTTGGTCGCGGGATAAAGCGCCGCCCCGTCGGCGCGCCACGCCAGCGCCGCGCCGGGCAGCATCGCGCCTGCACCGCCCAATGCGAGACCGCCCAGCAGCGCGCGCCGCGAAACCATCATGTTCATGCCGTTATCTCCCGCATCTTGTCGACCAGCTTGCGATAGAGCGTCGGCAGCCCCGCTGCGTCAAGGTCCGAGATCGGCCACCATTCGCCTTCCGCTGCGGCAAGCGGGCTTTTGCTGCGCACCAAAGTCAGCCGGAGGTCGAAATGCGTGAAACTATGATCGACATGGACCACCCCGGACTCGGGCGGCGGCGTGTCGGTCCACTCGCTTCCCGGCAGCGCACGCATCCCGCCGAGCATACCCTTTTCGGGCCGCCGCACGAGCCAAAGCCGTCCCTTCTCCTCGATCCAATAGGCGACCCCGTGCCGCAGCGGCTTCGCCTTCTTGGGCGCCTTGACCGGCAGGCGCTCGATATCGCCGCGCCCGCGCGCGCGGCAATCGGCCATCAGCGGACAGATCGCGCAAGCCGGCGCGCGCGGCGTGCAGATGGTCGCGCCAAGATCCATCAAGGCCTGCGCAAAATCCCCCGGCCGCGCCTCGGGCACCAGCGGCGCGAGCGCAGCGCGAATTTCGCGCTTGGCGGCAGGAAGCGGCGTCTCGATCAACCGGTGGCGCGCCATCACGCGTTCGATATTGGCGTCGATCACCACCGACGGCCTGCCAAAGGCGATCGCGGCGACCGACGCCGCAGTATAATCGCCGATCCCCGGCAGCGCGCGCAGCCTCGCTTCTTCATCCGGAAAAAGCCCGCCATGGTCGCGGACCACCGCGCGAGCGCAAGCCAGCAGGTTGCGCGCGCGGGCATAATAGCCAAGCCCTGCCCACGCCGCCATGACGTCGGCGTCATCGGCGGCTGCGAGATCGAAAACACTCGGCCAACGCTTTGTAAAAGAACGAAAATATCCCGCGACCGCAGCAACCGTGGTCTGCTGCAGCATGACCTCGGCAAGCCAGACGCGGTAAGGATCGGGGATGGCCTCGCTCCCCGGCGGCACCCGCCAGGGCAGGTCGCGCGCCGACCGGTCGTACCAGTCCAGCAAACGGTACGCGACACTTTCGACAACATCGGACGGCTGGACGCTCACCCCCCGCCTATGGCATGGCACCCGCCATGGTGAAAGATCGGGGAGAGGATGCGCCCGCCAAAAAGGCGAAGGCGAAGGGCGGCGCGAAAACCGGCGCGAAAGCCGCCAAATCAGCCGCGCGTCCTTATGAACGCCCGCGCGGCGGCGACGCCCGCGCGATTTCCGACCTCGTCCCCGAGATTGGCCGCACCGCCTTTCGCAAATTCGGCTTCATCCAGTCGTCGGTCGTCAGCCGTTGGCGCGAGATCGTCGGCGACCGGCTCGCCGACGTCACCCAGCCCGCGATGATCCGCTTTCCCGCCGGACAAAAGGCCGGCGGCACGCTGCACCTGACGATCAGCGGCGCCCACGCCCCGATGCTCCAGCATGTCGCCCCCGACATCGTCGGCGCGGTCAACCGCTTCTTCGGCTATGCCGCGATCGCCACCGTGCGCATGACGCACGGCCAGGTCACCCCCGCCCCCGCCGTTCAGCCCCCGGCAATGCTCAAGCCCGTACCCGCCGAACTGGGGGATAGCCTGCGCGATATCGGCGACCCGGAACTGCGCACCGTGCTCGAACGCATGGCGGCGGGACTAGCGACGCCGTCCAAGCTTCCCCGCATCAGTTGAGAGTCCAAGAGGTCGCCATGCTCATCAATGTTCCAAAGCCGCTCGTGCGCCGTACAGCTTTCGGCGCGGCCGGCGTAGCGGCGCTCCTGCTCTGCACCGCCGCCACGCCCGCGAACCAGGCCGTCGCGCCGCGCTGGTCGACCACGGTCAGCGAAAGTTCGATCGGCGCCTACAGCGTCGGCAACCCCGCCGCGAAGGTGAAACTGGTCGAATATTTCAGCTACACCTGCCACATCTGCGGCGATTTCGCGAAGGCGTCGGCGGTCCCGCTGAAGACGCTCTATATCGACAAGGGCCTCGTCAAGTTCGAATATCGCAATCTCGTGCGCGATCCCGTCGACATGACGGCGGCGCTGCTCGCGCGCTGCGGCGGGCCCAAGGCGTTTGCGGGCAACCACCAGGCGATCTTCGCGGCGCAGCCCGCGATCCTCGACAAGATCACCAAGGCGACCGACGCGCAAAAGACGAGCTGGTTCGAGGGCGAGGTCGGCGCGCGCGCGCGCAAGATCGCCGCCGACACCGGCCTTACCGCGCTGATGACCGCGCGCGGCTACACCGCCGCGCAGCAGGGCGCCTGTCTCGACAGCGGCGTCGCGCAGGCCGAGCTGACGGGGATGACCAATATCGGTCGCAACGCCGACCGTGTGGCGGGGACGCCGACCTTCTTCATCAATGGCCGCAACGCCGAAGCAACGGCCTGGCCCGCGGTCAAATCGAAACTCGACCTCGCGCTCAAGGCCTCGTAAAAGCCCGCATCCGCTCGATCCTGGAGAAAGACAAGACATGACCCCTTCGCTGCGTATCGCCCTTCTGTCCTCGCTTGGCGCCATCGCACTCGCCGGCTGCGGCGAAAGCAAGACCGACCCGACCAAGGAACAGGATGTGGTCGCCAAGGTCGCCGCGCCCGCAGGCAAGAGCTGGTCGACCACGGTCGTAAAAACCGCCGAGGGCGGCTATCTGATGGGCAATCCCGACGCACCGATCAAGGTCGTCGAATTCGCCTCGCTGACCTGCTCGCACTGCGCCGATTTCTCCAAGGAAAGTGCCGAGGAACTGAAGCGCGATTTCGTCGATACCGGCCGCGTCAGCCTCGAGGTCCGCAACTTCATCCGCGACCCGCTCGACGCCGCCGCCGCCGCCGTGATCCAGTGCGCGCCCGTCGAGCGCTATTATCCGCTGCAGGAAAATGTCTTCGCCTCGCAGGCCGAACTGATCCAGAACGCGCAGGGCAATGAGGAAGGCTTCAAAGCCGCAATGGCGCTTCCGCCCGCGCAGCGCTTCACCGGAATCGCCAAGGCGCTCAAGCTCGACAGCTTCTTCCAGGCGCGCGGTCTCACCGCCGATCAGGTCAACAGCTGCCTCGGTAACATCGACAATATCGCCAAGCTCGAAAAGACCACCAATGCGGCGATCGAGCAGTATAAGGTCTCGGGCACGCCGACCTTCGTCATCAACGGCCAGGTCGCCGAAGGCATCGCCGCCTGGGGCCCGCTGCGCGATCGCCTGCGCACGCTCGGCGCACGCTGATCGAGACAGATTCCGCAAGGGGGCGGGCTTGCCTGCCTTCCCCCTTGCGACTCCCCCGGCCACGCGGCATGACGGCGACAGGGGGACATGTGACACCAAGGTTGCACCAGTTCCGATTCGATGAACTGCGCGAGGTGATTTCGTGCAGATAAAGCGGCTGCGCCTCACCGGTTTCAAAAGCTTCGTCGAACCCACCGAATTGCGTATCGAACCCGGGCTGACCGGCGTCGTCGGCCCCAATGGCTGCGGCAAGTCGAACCTTCTGGAAGCGATCCGCTGGGTGATGGGCGAATCCTCGCCCAAGTCGATGCGCGGCGGCGGGATGGAGGATGTCATCTTCGCCGGCACCTCGTCGCGCCCGGCGCGCGATTTTGCCGAAGTCGCGATCCATTGCGACACCGAAGGCGGCGGCGTCGCCGGCCTGTCCGATGCGACCGAGGGCCGCGACCTCGAAATCATCCGCCGGATCGAGCGCGGCGCGGGCAGCGCCTATCGCGCGAACGGCCGCGACGTGCGCGCAAAGGATGTCGCGCTGATCTTCGCCGATGCCGCAACCGGCGCGCATAGCCCCGCGCTGGTCAGCCAGGGCAAGATCGCCAATGTCATCGCCGCCAAGCCGACCGACCGCCGTGCGATGCTGGAAGAAGCAGCGGGCATCGCGGGTCTGCACGTCCGGCGCAAGGACGCCGAGCAGAAACTGCGCGCGACCGAAACCAATTTGACGCGCCTGTCCGAAATCGTCGCCGACATGGAAGTGCGGGCGAATGCGCTGCGCCGTCAGGCGCGCGCGGCGGAGAAATACAAGAAGCTGAGCGACGAGATCCGCGTCGCCGAGGGCCGGCTGATCTATGCGCGCTGGCGCGATGCCGCCGAAGCCGCCGACCACGCGCGCCGCGACGCCGACGCCGCCGAAACCGCGGTCAAGACCGCGCAGACCGAACTCGAAACCGTCTCGGCCGCGCAGGTCGAGGTCGCGACGCGGCTCGGCACCGCACGCGCCGACGCGCAGGCGCAGCGCGACGCGCTCGCCGAGGCGACGGCGACGCTCGTCCGCCTTCAGGGCGAGGAACGCGCCGCGCGCCAGCGGCTCGATGATCTGGCCGCGCAGCAGGCGCGCCTCGCCGACGATCGCGCGCGCGAGGGCGAACTGGCGCGCGACGCCCATGCCGCGCTCACCGCGCTCGATAAGGAAACGAAGGACCTGACGCAGCAGGTCGCGGCGCACGACGCGGGCAAGGCCGCGCTCGCCGATGCCCATCAGGCCGCGCAGATACGCCTGCGCGACGCCGAGGTCGCGCTGGCGCAGGCGCGCGCCAAGGCCGCGAGCGAAGCCGCCGACCGCGCATCGCCGTTTCGGCGCGCGACGCCGCCGAGACGGCCGTTCGCCGCGTCGGTCAGGACAAGGCGCGCGTCGATGCCGAGATCGCCGCGCTCGGCGACAGCGCCGCACTCGCCGCGCGGCAGGCCGAAAGCGCCGTGGCCGCCGAGGCGGCGGAGGCGGCGATCGCGGCGGCCGAAACCGCGCTGCAAGATGCCGAGGCCGACCGCGAAGCGACCGCCACCGAGCTCGCCGCCGCGGAAGCGGGGCTCGCCGAAGCGCGCGCGGCCCTTGCCGCGCTCGAGGGCGAGGCCAGTACGCTCGAACGTGCGCTCGCCGCGGCCAAGAGCGATGAGGAGCGTATCCTCGACCGGCTGCGCGTGACGCCGGGTTATGAGGCCGCGCTCGCGGCTGCGCTGGGCGACGACCTCGACGCCGGAACCGACGCGAATGCCGCGCGCTGCTGGGGCGGCGCCGAAAAGGGCGGGAACGACCCGTCGCTTCCTGCCGGGACCAGGTCGCTCGCCGATTTCGTCGATGCACCCGCCGCCCTCGCCCGTCGGCTGACGCAGGTGGCGGTCGCGGAGACCGACGCCGGCCAGCCGCTTGCGGTCGGCCAGCGTCTCGTCACCACCGACGGAGTGATGCGGCGCTGGGACGGCTTCGTCACGCGCGGCGACGGCGCGACGGCGACCGAACGGTTGCAGCGCCAGAACCGGCTCGACGCACTCGCCGCGCAGCGGCCGCAGGTCGAACTCGGCGTACAGGAATTGAAGGACCGCCGCGACGGCGCTGCGGCGAAAGCCGCCGAACTCGCCGAAGCCGCCGGCGCGGCGCGCAAGGCGCTCGCGCAGGCCGACGAGGCGCGCCGCGCCGCGCTACGCG